>JAVLFO010000721.1:0-9138 GCA_046052805.1 Aquabacterium sp.
GCCAAAAGCGACACACTGGAGACAGCCGGACTCAGTACAGTGTCGCACCATGGCCCAGCAGTTTCAGCCCCACCCGAGTCACCGGCTGGCCATCAGGTTCTGGGGTCCCAGCCTGCTCGTGTTGTTTGTGCTGATGGTGGCCTCGTTTGCCAGCGTGACACTGCTCAATGCCGTGCGCGGCTACACCAGCGGGCAGAGCTTGTGGTCGCAAGCGCGCGAGCAGGCAGCTGACCACCTGCGCCAAATGGCGCTGCGTCGCGACCCCACCGAATACACCCGCTTCACACAGGCGCTGCGCGTGATCGAGGGCGATCACCTGGCGCGCGTCAGCATGCTGCGCAGCCCGCCCGACTGGGATGCCGCTCGCCAAGGCTTTCGTGCCGGCGGCAACCACCCTGATGACATTGGCGGCATGGTGGCTGTGTTCGTGTGTTGCCATGACATGTGGGTGCTCAAAGAGCCCGAGGCGATCTGGTCGGGCGGCGACGTCCTGATCGATCAACTGCGCGACGAGGGCTTGCAACTGCTGTCGCACGTGCAACAAGGATCGCCCGAGACCACGCTGATGGCAGACCTGGCGCGCATCGACGCGCTGAACCAAAAGCTGATGCAACAAGAGCAGCGCTTTGCGCAGGCGCTTGGCGTGGCCGGGCGTCAGATGCAGGACTTGATGCTGGCGGGCTTGGCGGTGGTGGCACTGTCGCTGGGTCTGGCTTGCATCGCGATGTTCCGGCGCACGGTGCGGCAAGAAGCTGAGAAGCAAGACGCCCTGGCCTTGGCCAACCAGCAATGGGAAGTGGCCGCCAGCAGCGCCGACCTGGGCTACTTTGAGCTCGACGTGCGGACCTTGCGCTATGCCGTCGATGCACGCACTGCCGCGCTGCACGGGCTGCCAGCCGAGCCGGGCGAGTTGACCCGTGAGCAGGCACGCGCACAGATCCATGAGGCCGACCGCGAGCGCGTGAACGCCGCCATCAACGACACACTGACCTCGGGCGTGCTTTACAAAGTCAGCTACGACATCGTTCGGGACAGCGACGCCCCGGCGCGACGGGTCGAAGCCACCGGTCGCATCTCACCCGACGGGCGGCGTTTGATCGGCGCCGCCCGAGACATCAGCGACGAACACAAACGGGCGCAACTGGCCGCCGAGCGCGACGCCGCCGAGCGCATCGCTCAATCGCAACGCATGTTCCTGTCGCGTCTGAGCCATGAGCTGCGCACGCCCCTCAACGCCATCCTGGGCTTCGCACAACTGCTGTCCATGGGCAGCGGCGGAGAGCTCAGCCCGTCTCAATCAAGGCAGATGGGGCTGATCACCACGGCCGGCCGCCAGCTGCTGGCCTTGATCGAAGACGTGTTGGACCTCAGCAAGGTCGAGTCTGGCGAGGTCGGATTGAACCTGCATGCGGTCGACATCGACCCGGTGCTGGAGACCTGCATGGAGATGCTCTCGCCCATGTGCGCGCAGGCTGGCGTGAGCGTGAACCTGCAGCGCGCCAGTCCCTTGCCTTTGGTTCAAGCCGACCCGCAGCGCCTGCTGCAGATCTTCATGAACCTGGCCAGCAACGCCTGCAAGTACAACCGGCCCGGCGGCACGCTCGACATCCAGCTGCGCCAAGAGGGCGAAGACGTGGTCATCCACTTCATTGATTCGGGCCAGGGCGTGCCGCCGGGCGAGCTCTCTGAGCTGTTCCAGCCTTTCAGGCGCTCGCATGTGCACAACCACATTGAAGGCAGCGGCCTGGGGCTGTACATCGTCAAGCAACTCGTGGACCGCATGGGCGGCCGCATCACCGCCGAGAGCACCTGGGGCGAAGGCTCGCGCTTTTCAGTGCACTTGCCCGCGATGGCCGCACTGCACCATCCAAGCGCTCAAGCCGCCTGAGCGTCGTTCACAAGCCACCGTCGGTCAGCCACTCGCGCAAGGTGCGCACCATGTCGCGGTCGTGGTGCAACCAGGCGTTGTGGCGGTAGTCGTTGTAATAAGCCTCTTCGGCACTTTGGGTGCCCAAAGCCTCGTACACGAAGCGCAAGACCATCTGCCCTGCCTGTGGCTCTTCGATGGTGATGGCCAAGCGGATCGGCGTGGTCTCGTCATGAGGCCTGGGGGTGAAGACCAGGCTGTCCATGGGGCGAGACTCGACCTCGTCGTCAAACGCATGTTGACCAAAATGCTGGCGGCGCTTGAACAGACCCGGCTCGATCTCTTGCCACTCGCAGCGCTCCGGGCCGTTGGGGAATCGCTCGGGCGTTTGCACGCGGGCGAGCAGACCGCGCCACAGTTGCTCACGCGTGAACGTGGGCACGGCTGTTTGTACCGACACGCGGGGTGAGTTGATCTCGATGAGGTGTTCAAAACGCATGGCGTGAGCTTACCTTGACGAAAAAGACCAAGCGCGTCATCAGGATGCACTCAGCGTCAACCCCGTCACGGGACAAGGGCACTACACTCATCACTGTTTTTGAACACATCAGCCGCGTCAAAAGCGCGGCCGCATCCCATGTCTCAGTGCGCGACCACCCCTTCGGCCCCCACCGCCCAGCCCATCCAGATCGTTCCCAAAAAATCGGTGCTCAATGCGCATGGCTGCGGCGGCGACTGCACGGTCGAGGACGATTCGCAGGCCCGCTGGCCACGCGCCAAAGTGGTCGAGCTGTTCAACCTGCCCTTCAATGACCTGATGTGGCAAGCGCAGCAAGTGCACCGCCAGCATTGGGATGCCAACGAGGTCGAGCACGCCACGCTCTTGTCGGTCAAAACCGGCGGCTGCGAAGAAGACTGCGGCTACTGCCCCCAGGCAGCTCGCTACGACACGGGTGTGGAAGCGAGCAAGCTGATGTCGCCCGCCCAGGTGCGTGAGTCGGTGCTGGCCGCCAAGGAAGCCGGCGCCAGCCGCTTCTGCATGGGTGCCGCCTGGCGCGCGCCCAAAGACCGCGACATCGAGAAAGTGGCCGAACTGATCGGCGTGATCAAGGCCGAAGGCCTGGAGGCCTGCTGCACGCTGGGCATGCTGACCGACACGCAAGCCAAATCCCTCAAGGACGCGGGCCTGGACTACTACAACCACAACCTAGATACGGCCCCCGAGCTGTACGGCGACATCATCACCACGCGCGACATGCAGGACCGCCTGGACACGCTGACCCACGTGCGCAGCGCTAGCATCAAGGTGTGCAGCGGTGGCATCGTGGGCATGGGTGAGACGCGTGAAGGCCGCGCTGGCCTGATCGCCCAATTGGCCAACCTGCCCACGCACCCCGAGTCGGTGCCCATCAACGACCTGGTGCGCGTGCCCGGCACGCCATTGGCCGACACGCCCCCGCTCGACCCACTGGAGTTTGTGCGCACCATCGCCGTGGCCCGCATCACCATGCCCACGGCCCGCGTGCGCTTGTCGGCGGGTCGCCAAGCCATGAGCGAGGCCGTGCAGGCCATGTGCTTCTTGGCCGGCGCCAATTCGATCTTCTATGGCGACAAGCTGCTGACCACGGGCAACCCGGCCTTCGATGCCGACCAGGCTTTGCTCAGCAAACTGGGCCTGCGAAGCGGTAAGGCTGTTACCGCACGCGTCAACGCGGGCTGATCAGCCCGGGCCGCTGGCCGGCCACGGACAGCTCAACAGCAGCTCAACAGCGGCTCAAAATCGGCTCAGTAGCGATAGCCCAGGTACAAGCCCAGGGTCATCGGGTCGAGCCGCACATCGATGGTCTGCCCTGTGCTCAAGGTGCTGCGCGTCTTGAGTTTCGTTTTGGCCACCATCAACTCAAAGTAGGTTTTGGGCGTGAGGGTCAAGGTGGCCCCCACCTGCGCCGTGACGCCCCACTTGTCCTTGATCTTGAGTGTGGTGCCCGGCCCGCCAGGGTTGGTCAAGGCCGTGAGCGTGCCATTGCCCTCTTCGCCATAAAAACTGGCATAGGTCGGGCCCACACCCACATAGGGCCGGATCAAGGCTTGCGCTTCACCAAAGCGGTACTGCACAAACAAGGTGGCCGGTACGACCTTGGCCTTGCCGATCTCGCCGGCGCCCGCGATGGCGCCTGCGCCACGGATGCTGTTCTCAAACGGCAGCGCCAGGGGCAGGTCAACGGACCAATGGTCGGTGACCATGTAGCTGATGCCGCCGCCCAAGGTGGTGGACTTGTCCACGTCGATGCGGGTGTCGGGCGGCGCCGGCGTGCTGAGCTCGCCGCTGCGCACCTGCGGCGTCACCGACGTGGCGCCGATGCGGCCCAGCCAGGTGCCCGCCGATTGCGCTTGCGCCAGTGGGGTCACGCCCACGAGTGTGGCGGCCACGGCCGTCGCGGCCAGGGTATGGATGCGGTTCATGTGCATGCTCCTTGGGTCACAGCCAGCCGGCTTCGGTCAAGCGCTTGGCCACGAGTTGGGCAAGCAACTGGTGTCCATAGGGCGTGGGGTGGAAGTTGTCGGCAAACAGGTAGGTCTTCCACCAGTTGGTGCCGTTGATGGCGCTCTCGGAGGGCGTCATGGCCGAAGCGGTGGTGTCGACACAGGTGCCCAGCACGGTCTGCGAATTCAAGGACGTGCTGCCCGCTGTTGCCTGGGTCGGTGTGCCCGAGATCGAGTTCTGATAGGTCTGATCGCACACCGTGGCGGTCTTGTTGGTCAAGCCGTATTGCGCCAGGTTGTCCAACTCGTCGTTGAAGCCTTGGTAGGCGTCCACCACCACGATCTTGCCGGCATACGAGGCCGCAGCGGTGTTGAGCGCCGTGTTGTAGGCGTTGATCCAGGCGCGCACCAGCGCTTGCACTTGGTTTGCAGCCGTTTGTCCGCCCGGGCCTGCGGCGATGCCAGCCAGCACCGCTTGGAATCGCGGCGTGCGCGTGACGTCCAGCGTGTTGAGAACGGCCACCCGCGTAGCGCCCTTGGCCAAGGCATTGGTGTTGATCGAATCGACCAACTGGTTGGCCAATACCTGCATGTACCGCGCGCCACCCGCGGCTGCACCGCTTGTGCCCAGCGCCGTTGTCACGGTGCTGTCGTTGAGCGACGAAAGCACCTGCACGAACAGATTCGTGTTGAGCGAGCCCTGCGTTTGCGCGTCGGTGAGATAGGCCGTGGTCAAGGTGGCCGCGTCATTGGACGAGCCCTCACCCACGATCAACAAATCGCCCGAGGCAAAGCCCGCCAGGCCCATGGCGGTGAGCTGCAGCAGTTGTGAGCTGGGCTCACCCGGCTTGGCCGTGAAGGTGTCATCGACGGTGTCTGCGTTGGTGTCGGTGAACGAGCCGTAGTTGATGGCCGCACCGGCCACGGCGTAGTTGTTGCAAGCCGCGGCCGTGTTGTAGCCCGAGCCCGTGAAGATGAAGTGCGCGCACAGCCCCAAGCCATAGGTCGATGCGATGCGCTCGCTGTAAACCTGATAGGCCGTGCCGCTGGACGACTGGACCGTGAACTTGTACCCATAGGTGCCGGAGTCGGCCAGGCTGGCCCCCACAACTTTGACGGCGCTGATGCGGACTTTGGTCTCGCCGCTGTTGCCACCGCCACCACCACAAGCGGCCAAAGCGGCCGCCACCGTTGTGACCGCCAGCGCGGTCCTGACCAAGTACGTCATGGCATTGCCTCCTGATCGAGCCGGCGGTCGGCGAAATGGCCAAAACCGCTCAGTTCATTCTGGGGAGATGCAACAAATCGTAACCTTGGGGTAAACCTTGATCTGTGCGATCGGGCAACAGCTGCGCGTGAAATGCCTCCGTTATCCGCGCTTTTTGGGCACCCAGGCCCAGAGCATCTCGCACTGGATCGGCGACTGCCCCGAGTCATCGGTGATGGTGACGGGCACGGTCACTTCGCCCTTGTCTTGCGTGCGAATGAGCGCGAGCTGCTCAGGACGCAGTTGAGCCACGGCCCTCAAGTTGCCCACAGCGCGCTTGAGGTAGTCCACCTTCATCGTCTTGATCAGCGGCAGCTTGTCGTCGGGCACGTTCATGCCCACGCAAAAGCCGGTGGCCGTTTCAGCCAACAGCGCCATGCCCGCGGCGTGCACACCCTTGATGTGGTTTTGCACCGGCTTGCGGTTGCGGATGCTGACCACCACACGCTCGGGCGTGATCTCTTCAAAGCGCAAGCCAGCGGTGCCCACCAACGGCACCACCTTGCCCAGCATGAGGCTGGTCAACCATGGGCGCAGGCCGGCGGGGACGCGTTGAAGTTTGGCGACGGTGCGGGCGAGTTGGTTGGGCTTGCTCATGGCGGACTCCTGCGATGCGGTGCATCAGATGGGGCCGCATGGTACCGCGCCTGTGCCCAAGGCCGATGCGCGGGCCCGCTCAGGCGCTGAGCAGGCCACTCAAGACCGTGTCGTCAAAGGCAGACCAGCCCGGGGCCAGGCCCTCGAGCAGCGGCGCAGGCACGTTCATCCATCGGGCCAAGGCCACCGCCAACTGCTGAACGCCCATCGTGGGCAGCCAGCGGCCTTGTCCGACGTCTTGCGGACCGCCCAGGGCTGCGCCGGGCCACTGGCCATAAAAGCGCCCGCCCTGCACGGCGCCGCCCATCACAAAGTGGTGCGATCCCCAGCCGTGGTCAGAGCCATCGCCGTTGCTGCTCAAGGTGCGGCCAAAGTCGCTGGCGGTGAAGGCGGTGACCTGACGGGCCATGCCCAACTGGCCGATGGCCGCTTGGAAGCTGGCCATCGCCGCCGCCACCTTGCCCAGCAACACCGGGTGCAGGCTCGCGAGGTTGTCGTGCAAGTCAAAGCCCGGCAGTGAGACGAAAAACACCTGCCGACGCACACCCAGCGTCGCCTGCGCCGAGATCAAGCGCGCGACCATGCGCAACTGCACTGCCAAGGCGTTGGCCTCGTCAAAGGTGCCGCTGAACGCCGGCGCGCTGGTCAGCGCCGAGCGCAGGCGTTCATTGACCTCGATCGCGCGGGCCATGACGACGGCGTGCTCTGCGGCCATCACATGGGCCTGCTGCGTCTGCGTCACCAACTTGCGAAAGGCCTCTGAGGCGCCCGCAGCGCCAAACAGATTGCCGGCACCCAAGGCGCTCAAAGTGGGCACGCCTTGCGGGTTGACCATGTAAGGCACGGCCGTGTCACCCGACAGGTACACGGCGTTGCCGGCCGTGTTGATGCACGTGAGCGAGGCGGTGCCGTTGCTGCTCAAGCCCGCATCGCCCACCTGCCCGCCCCAGCCAGTGGTCGAGCCCTCAGGTCCATGGGATTGCCACATCGACTGCTGGTCGTTGTGCGAGAACAGCTTGGCGGGCAAAGGCACGCTCTGCGCGCGGTATTGCGCCAAGGTGGTGGGTTGCACCAGCGGCCCGATGTTGAGCAAGCCCGCCAGCTGGCCAGCGTCGAACAAGGGCTTGAGCGGCGCCAAGCTGGGTGCCAGAGCCAACTGCCCGCCCTGCACATTGGGCGACAAGGCCGTGGCCGCCAGGCCGTCGCGCGCCAGGGCCACGGCGCCTCGCGCTTGTGCATAGGCGCTGTAGCCCGCCTGGTCAAAGGGGATCAGGGTGTTGCCCTGGTCATTGCCGCCTTGCAAAAACACGCATACCAAAGCTTTGTAGTCGCTCAAGGGGGCGCCTTGCGCGGCGGCATCGGCCATCGCAGCCAGGTTCAGGGCCATGGGCAGGCCGGTGCCTGCGATCGACAAGGCGGCACTGCGTTGCAAAAAGCGCCGACGGTTCAAAGATGCGAGGGTCATGGTGGTCCGGGCTCAGCGCTGCACAAGGTACTCGGGGCAACACATGATCAAGAAGAAGGCCGTGATCACGCGGTCGCGCCGCTGGTTGGTGCTGGTGCCCAACACGGCCCGGGCACCGCTGACCACGGTGGCCACGGTGTCGGCCGACAAGGTGCGCCCGCTCAGGTAGAGGTTGAGCTGGTCGACCAGGGCCGGCACATCGTCGGCCATGGCCAGCCAACGGTCGTATTGCGGCAGCAGGCCATTGCCGCCTTGGGGCAGCACCGACATCAAAAAATTGGCGTAACCCATCACCGACGACTCGTTGGTGATCTGGAACTCCGGCGCGACCAGGCCTTGCGCCGAGATCGCCGTGTGCGGCGGCACATAGCCGGGTCGGAAAAAATTGAACACCGAAGGCGCACGCAAAGGCGCTTGGCCCAAGCGGTCGCTGCCCGAGGTGTCCGGGAAGCTCCACTGCCCGTCGGTGGAGCTGATGTTGGTCAGGCGCAGCCATTGCAAGAAGCGCAGCACTGGCTCGCGCAACTTGCCCTCGTGCTGGGTGGGTGTGGCCGGCAAGGTGCTGCCCAAGGCGGGCAAGCTCAGCTCAGGGCGGGCCTCAGGGTCAGACAAGATCGCGCGGATGACCTGCGCCATCTCGCCCCGGGCCGGTTGCGCCGTGCCCGAGAGGTTGAACACCTGGGCCACGCGGGCCACATAGGCCGGGCTGGGGTTGCTGGTGACCAGCCGCTGGATGAGCTGGCGCGCGATGAAGGGCCCCACATTGGCGTGCGCAAAAATCGCGTCCAAGGCCATGCGCAAGGCGTCTGGGCCCGACGTGCCACCCGGGATGCTCAAGCCCAACTTGGGCACGTTGATCTCGCCCTCGGTGTGCCGGTCGGCGTGAAAACCCATGGGCAGTCGCAGGTAGTCGAAGTTGCCCTCGGGCAACAGGGGGTTGAAGCCGTCCACGTCCCAGCCCGTGAACACCTTGGCCAGCTCGGTGATGGTGTCCTGGTCGTAGGCGTCCTTCAACGGCTGGGCGGGCGTGCCATTGAGGTTGAGCACGTTCAGGCCGATGGTGAACAGTTGCAACAGCTCGCGTGCGTAGTTTTCATCGGGGCGACGACCTGATGCGTCGGCCCTGGCGCTGCCTCGCATGCTGAGGTAGACGCCCATGGCGGGCGACAGTGTGATGTGCGTGAGCAGGTCGCGGAAGTTGCCGAAGCAATGTTGCTCAAGCAGCTCCCACCAAGCCAGGCAGGCGAACTGTTTCCAGTAAGCCACCATGTTCAGCGGCGAGACCACAAAGATCTCGCTCAAGGCCAGCACCACCCTTTGGCGCAGCACGTCGGGCGCGGTGCACAGGTGGCGCCACAAGGCCGGATCCAGCCCAAAATCGCCTTTGGCAAACGCCACGTTGTCGTAACCGCGCGAGCGGGCCCAGTCCCAAGGCGAGTCGGCAACAGGCAAGGCGAG
>JAVLFO010000722.1:0-3081 GCA_046052805.1 Aquabacterium sp.
GGCGGCATGCTCTCCAGCAGCATCACCCGTGAGCAACTGGCCGAGCTGGTCAAGCCCCTGATCGACAAGTCGTTGGCGGCGGTCAAGCGCGTGCTGCGCGACGCCAAGGTCAAGCCCGACGAGGTCAAGGGCGTGGTCATGGTGGGGGGCTCGACCCGCATGCCGGCCGTGCGCGATGCCGTGGGCAGCTTCTTCAAGCAAACCCCGCTCACCGACCTGAACCCGGATGAGGTCGTGGCCTTGGGCGCGGCCATCCAGGCCAATCAACTGGCGGGCAACAACGTCGATGGCGAGCTGCTCTTGCTCGACGTGCTGCCCTTGTCGCTGGGACTGGAGACGATGGGCGGCTTGGCCGAGCGCATCATCCCGCGCAACACGCCCATTCCTTGCGCCTTGGCGCAAGACTTCACCACCTTCAAAGATGGCCAAACGGCTTTGGCCGTGCACGTGGTGCAGGGCGAGCGTGAGCAGGTCGAGCATTGCCGCTCGCTGGCGCGCTTTGAGCTGCGCGGCATCCCACCCATGGCCGCTGGCGCTGCGCGCATCCGCGTGAGCTTCCAGGTCGATGCCGACGGCCTGCTCAGCGTGTTTGCCAAAGAGCAAATCTCGGGCGTGGAGGCCTCGGTGGTCGTCAAGCCCAGCTATGGCCTGAGCGACGACCAAGTGGCCCACATGCTGCGCGAAGGTTTCACCACCGCTGCGGCTGACATGAAGGACCGCGCCTTGCGCGAAGCCCGCGTCGAAGCCGAGCGCATGCTCGAAGCCACCCGCACCGCCCTGAATGCCGATGGCGACTTGCTGACCAACGAGCAGCGTGCTGAAATCGACGAGCTCATGGTGCAGATCGGTTCGCGCTGCGACCGTGGTGACCTGGAGGCCCTGGAGTCCGCCACCAAAGCACTGGCCAACGGCACCGAGGCCTTTGCCGCCGAACGCATGAACCGCAGCATCCGCCAAGCGCTGGCGGGCCGCAAACTCGATCAAGTCTGATCCCCGAGACCCCCGACATGCCCATCATCAAGATCCTGCCCCATGCCAGCCTCTGCCCCCAAGGCAAAGAGCTCACGGTGGCCCCAGGCACCAGCATCTGCGAAGCCCTGCTGGAGAACCACATTGAAATCGAGCACGCCTGCGACATGAGCGCGGCCTGCACCACCTGCCACGTCGTCGTGCGAGAGGGCTTCCGCAGCCTCAACGAGATCGAAGAAACCGAAGAGGACCTGCTGGACCGCGCCTGGGGCTTGGAGCCCAACTCGCGCCTGAGCTGCCAGGCGTTTGTGGCCGGCACCGACCTCACCATCGAGATCCCGAAGTACACGATCAACCACGCTCGCGAAAACCACTGAGCCTGCCATGAAGCCCCACCAGCGCTTGACCTGGCCCAGCTTGCCCCAGTGGCGGCGGCGCTGGCTGCTGACGGCGCTGATGTCTGCTGGGTGGTGGGGTTCGGTGGCCAGGGCCGATGCACAAACGACGGCGCGTGCCGCCGCAATGCGGGCGGGGCGCGGCAAACGCCGAGCCGGTGGGGGCATGCCCGACACCTTTGTGCACTTCGTTGATCACCTCATCCCCGCCGACGACCTCACCCCGGCCGCATCAGGACTCAAGGTGCCGCAACGCGTGTGGTCAGAGGCTTTGCTGGAGCCCGAAGGGCAGCGCTTGGTCAGCGTGGTGTGCCAGTGGCTGGACAGCTATGGCGAGGGCTTTGCCCGACTGAGCTGGGATGAGCGCGAGGCGCTGGTGCGATGGATGTCGACCGCGCCCTGGTCGTCCCCGCAACGTCGCTTCTTCCATTGGGTGCGTGAGCGTGCCTTCACCCACTACTACAGCCAAGCGCCCAGCTGGCGCGGGCTGCCAGTGCAGCGTCCGCCACAGCCCGTTGGGCATGTCCTGGATTGAGGCTCATGCGCAGCACCGCCTTTGATGCCATCGTGATCGGCTCCGGTGCGGGCGGAGGTGCTGCAGCGTGGCGTTTGGCCAGCAAGGGTGCCAAGGTTTTGCTGCTTGAAGCGGGCCCCTGGTTTGACCCCGCCAAAGACTACGGTCTGGCCCAGCCTGATTGGGAGCTGCGCACCTTCCCTGGCAAGTCGGGCAGCCAGGGCAGATACACCTACGGGCCCTTGCAAGCCCTCGATCCCCAGTGGGACGACCTGCGCAGTTGGCACCATGAAACGGGTCATCTGGTGCAGACGGGCCAGCGCATGGTGCGCGGCGGCTACAGCCATGTGCGCGGTGTGGGTGGAAGCACCTTGCACTTCACGGGCGAGGCCCACCGCCTCAACCCCCATTCGATGCGCATGCGCACCGACCATGGTGTGGCGGCGGACTGGCCCTTTGACTACGCTGAGCTCGAGCCTTACTACCTGGAGGCCGAGCAACTGATCGGTGTGGCTGGACCCACGGAGCCAGGCGATCGGTGGCGAAGCGCGCCTTACCCCCAGCCTGCGCACCCTCTGTGCAAGGCATCGCGCCAACTGGGCCAAGGGGCAGCTGCCATGGGCATGAGCTGGGTCGCTAATGCGCGGGCGGCGCTGTCGCAGGCCCACGATGGACGCCCTCCTTGCAACTACTGCGGCGCCTGCAATCGCGGGTGTCCGCGGCGCGACAAGGGCTCGGTCGACCAAACCTTCATTCCGCGCGCTTTGAAGACCGGCCGGTGCGAGTTGCGTGCCCGTGCAACGGTCACCACGCTCTTGCATGACGAGGGCCAGGTCGTGCGTGGCGTGCGCTACGTCGACGAACAGGGGCGGGCGCATACCGAACGGGCCGACCTGGTGGTGCTCAGCGCCGGGGCCATCGAGACGCCGCGTTTGTTGCTGGCCAATCGCATCGGCAACGCGCACGTGGGCCGGCACTTCATGGAGACGCTGTTCTGGACCTCGATCGGCTTGCACCCCGAGCCATTGAGCAGCTACCAAGGCTTGCCCTCTGACGCCATCTCCTGGGACCACAACCGGCCTGACGCCATCCCCGACGTGATCGGTGGTGCGCGCTTTTACGCAGCCACCCAAGAGGCCGACTGCATCGGGCCCGTCGCCTACGCCACCCGCCTGACAGAAGGTTGGGGTGCTGGCCACAAGC
>JAVLFO010000723.1:0-5383 GCA_046052805.1 Aquabacterium sp.
CTGGGATGACACGCATGACCGTGGCTGGCCCCTTGGCGCCTTCGTGGGCAGATGCCCTGTGGCGCGCCGCCCTGTATTGCCTGTTCCCTCGTGTGATCACGCTGTCGCTGTTGCCGCTGGCGCTTTCAGGGGTGTCGCTGGGCGCGATGGCCTGGCTTGGCTGGAGCCCCGCCTTGACATGGCTGCGTGAGGGCCTGGCGCAGTGGTCATTGAGTCAGACCCTGTTCTTGGCCCTGGATCGCTTTGGGCTCGATGGCTTACACGCCATGTTGGCGCCCGTGCTCTTGGTGATTGTGGCAGTGCCTTTGGTTTTGGTCGTGTGCCTGCTGCTGGTGGCTTCTTTCATGACGCCTGCGATGGTGAGCATGGTGCAAGGCCGGCGCTTGCCGCAACTGGTACGAGGCGGTGGCGCACCCTGGTGGCGTTCGTTGGGCTGGTCGGCATGGGCCACGGTTCAGGCCTGTCTGGCGTTTTTGCTGACGCTGCCGTTGTGGTTGCTGCCGCCTTTTCCGCTGTTGCTGCCACCGCTGGTTTGGGGCTGGCTGACCTACCGGGTGATGGCATATGACGCCCTTGCAGACTGGGCCTCGCCCTCCGAAATCCAGCAATTGCTGACCAAGCACCGGCGTACCTTGTTGGCCATGGGCGTTGGCTGCGGGCTCTTGGGTGCCGCACCCTCCGCCTTGTGGGCCATGGGCGCACTGACGTTGGCTTTCGCGCCATTCATCTTGTTGATTTCTGTGTGGCTCTACACCCTGGCTTTCGCTTTTGCCAGCCTGTGGTTTGCCCACTTTCTGTTGCCTGCGCTGCAGCACTTGCGTGCGCAGGCGCCCAGCCACGCGCAACCCCTGGTGGACTCATGATCGGACTCATCATCATTGGCGACGAAATCCTCAGTGGTCGCCGGCAAGACAAACACCTCAGCAAGGCCATCGAGCTGCTCTCAGAGCGCGGCATGGCGGTGTCTTGGGTTCGCTATGTGGGCGACGACCCTGAGCGCATCACGGCTGACCTGCGGCACGCGCTTGACTGCGGCGATGTGGTGTTCTCGTTTGGCGGCATTGGCGCCACACCTGACGATCACACCCGAGCTTGTGCGGCCCGCGCGTTCGGACAGCCCTTGGCCTTGCACCCCCAGGCCAAACCCCTGATCTTGGCGCGTTGTCAGGCCTTGGCCCTTGAGAGCGGCCAGCCTTACGAGCCCGGTTCGCCCGACACCCTGAGGCGCTTGCAGATGGGTGAGTTCCCGGTGGGCGCCGACATCATCCCCAACCCTTACAACCAGATCCCGGGGTTCACCTTGGCCGGCCGCGTGCACTTTTTGCCTGGCTTCCCGGTCATGGCCTGGCCGATGATGGCTTGGGCCCTAGACACCTTGCACGCCAACTTGCACGGCAGCGCCCGCAGCCATGAAATGGCGGTCTTGGTGTACGGCGCCATCGAGTCGGTGCTGACCCCCTTGATGGTGGAAATCGAATCTCGTTTTGCGCCGGTCAAGGTGTTCAGTCTGCCCAGCGTCGATCACCCAGTGCATGGCAAACACATCGAGTTGGGTGTCAAAGGCGGCGAGGACACCGTGGGGCCTGCATTCGAGGCCATGATGGAAGGTCTGCACAAACTAGGTGCGCGAATTGGCCCCAAATCGGTGCGTTGATCGGCTTGGTCCTGGTTTGGTGCGCGCCGCTTGGCCGCGACCCAACGCGCTGCTGTCGGTGGCTCAATCTGGCGCATGTGCCCCAATTTCTGCACCGCCCGTGGGATTGGGCGCCCACAAGCTGGGCTGTGTGGCACGTCGCACATCATTTCTGGTGCTCTTGAAGGGGCGCAGACCTGTGAGGCACGGATTCTGCTATTACACTTTGCGCTGTTTCTGATCTGGAAACAGAGTCAAATTCTCGCATTCATTAAGCCTTCTGCTAGGAGCACCTGATGGCCAACAAGACCGTCGCCGACGTGATGAAGTTGGTGAAGGACAACGAAGTCAAATTCGTTGATTTCCGCTTCACTGACACCCGCGGTAAAGAACAGCACGTGACCGTGCCCGTTTCCCACTTTGACGAAGACAAGTTCGTCTCGGGCCATGCCTTCGACGGTTCGTCCATCGCTGGCTGGAAGGGCATTGAAGCCTCCGACATGCAGTTGATGCCTGACCCTAACACGGCCAACATCGACCCATTCTTCGAAGAGCCAACCCTGATCCTGACCTGCGACGTCATCGATCCAACCGACGGCAAAGCCTACGAGCGCGATCCTCGCTCGCTGGCCAAGCGCGCTGAAGCCTACTTGAAGGCTTCCGGTTTGGGCGACACCGCTTACTTCGGTCCAGAACCCGAATTCTTCGTGTTCGACTCGGTCCGTTGGGGCAACGAAATGTCGGGCAGCTTCTTCAAGATCGAATCTGAAGAAGGCGCTTGGTCCACCTCCAAGGAATACGAGCACGGCAACAGCGGCTACCGCCCCACCGTCAAGGGCGGCTACTTCCCTGTGCCTCCCGTTGACTCGTTCCAAGACATGCGCTCTGAAATGAGCCTGATCCTGGAATCGGTTGGCATCCCTGTCGAGGTGCACCACCACGAAGTGGCGAACGCTGGCCAGATGGAAATCGGCACGCGCTTCAGCACCCTGACCGAACGCGCTGACTGGCTGCAACTGCAAAAGTACGTGATCACGAACGTGGCACATGCTTACGGCAAGACCGCCACCTTCATGCCCAAGCCCATCGTTGGTGACAACGGTTCCGGCATGCACGTGCACCAATCGATCTGGAAAGACGGCAAGAACCTGTTCGCAGGTGAAGGCTATGCTGGCCTGAGCGAATTTGCGCTGTACTACTCGGCGGCATCATCAAGCACGCTCGTGCGCTGAACGCCATCACCAACCCCGGTACGAACTCGTACAAGCGTCTGGTGCCTGGCTTCGAAGCCCCAGTGAAGCTGGCCTACTCGGCCAAGAACCGCTCGGCCTCGATCCGCATTCCTTACGTTGCGAACCCCAAGGGCCGCCGTATCGAAGCGCGTTTCCCCGATCCTTCGGCCAACCCATACCTGGCCTTCTCGGCCTTGATGATGGCCGGTCTGGACGGCGTGGAAAACAAGATCCATCCAGGCGAAGCCGCCACGAAGGACCTGTACCACCTGCCTCCAGAAGAAGACGCACTGATCCCAACCGTGTGCCACAGCTTGGACCAAGCTCTGGAATACTTGGACAAGGACCGCGCTTTCTTGACCAAGGGTGGCGTGTTCACCGATGCCTACATCGACGCTTACATCGACCTGAAGATGCAAGAAGTGACGCGTTTCCGCATGGCCACGCATCCTGTCGAATTCGACATGTACTACGCTCTGTGATGCCTTCTGGGCGTCGCAAGCAGCGCCACCAGGCGCTGTGAGCAACGGTGAAAAGGGCGACGCAAGTCGCCCTTTTTTCATGGGCGCGGCACTTTGCCTCGCCGCGGTCGGCCGCGTGAGGCTTCGGCGCGTTGTTGTTTTGTGAGCTTCGCTGCGGCAAGTGGCGCAAGCTCGCCTCGCGTGGGTTCAGCTGTCGCTGACTCGGGGGCATACTGGTCGCCGATGTTTGGGTTTATTGCCCTCAATGATGGACAAGATGGTCACCACCAAGATGGATTTGCTTGCGCGTGTTCCTCGGGCCTTGTGGCTGGCAGTGGCGCTGCCTTTGCTGTGGGTGCCAGCCGCCGCATTGGCCGAGGATAAGCCCGTCTACAAGTGCCCCGGCAACCTGTACACCGATGCCTTGACCGCCAAAGAGGCCGTTGCCAAAGGCTGTAAGACCCTGGATGGCGCGCCTATCACGGTGATCCAGTCGACGGTGCCGCGAGGTGGTGGTGCCGCTCGCCCTGGTGGCGCCGGGGCTGGTGGCGGCGACCGCGTGGCAAGCGATCAGCAAAAGGCGCGCGATGCTGACGCGCGGCGCATCCTGGAGGCAGAGCTGCGCAAAGAAGAAGAAGCCTTGTCTGCCCTTCAAAAAGAGTTCAACGGCGGCCAACCTGAGCGCAAGGGCGATGAGCGCAATTTCCAGAAGTACCAAGACCGCGTCACCGAGATGAAGGCGGCCCTCACGCGCAAAGAGGCGGACGTCGCTGCGTTGCGTCGCGAGCTGGGCAAGTTCGGTGTCAGCGACAAGTGAGAACCATGGCATGAAGAAGTCCAAGCTGGCGCTGGAGCCGCTGAATACCTCACGAGAGTCAACAAACGATCAGGGCGCAGCGACCTGGCGTTTGCCACCTTCTCTGGACACCTTCGACTACCTTGCGACCATGGTGTCGGTCGTGGCGCCAGATGGCCAGTGCTTGTTCGCCAACGCCGCGTTTGAAGAGATTTTGGGTTTGTCTCGCCGCAGCGTGCTGCGCGATTCGATCTTTGACTGGTTCATTGACCCCTTGTTGCTCAAAGACGTGGTCGGGGCCGTGGCGCGCAATGAGTTTGCGACCAGCCGTTTGCAGGCCGAGCTCAAGCGTCATCCGCATGTGTTCGGTGAGCCTTTGCCGGTGCAGGTCATCGTCACACGGCTGGATTTTGACGACCTGGTCTTGATCGAACTGGTGGAAATCGAGCAGCAAACCCGCCAAGAGCGCGAGGAGCGCGCGCTGGACCAGGCCCAAGCCAACAAAGAGCTGATCCGCAACCTCGCCCATGAGATCAAAAATCCGCTCGGTGGCATCCGGGGTTCGGCACAGCTGCTCCAGATGGAGCTGCCCAACAAGTCTCTGACCGAGTACACGCAGGTCATCATCCATGAGGCCGATCGCCTGCAAGCGCTGGTCGACCGCCTGCTGGCGCCTCACAAGCGGCCGCATTTGGTGGCCGACGTCAACATCCATGAGGTGTGTGAGCGCGTGCGCTCGCTGGTGTTGGCTGAGTTTCCCAAAGGCCTGAAGGTCTGGCGTGACTACGACACCTCCTTGCCCGAGTTCCGTGGCGACCGTGAGCAGCTGATTCAGGCCGTGCTCAACATCGTCCACAACGCGGCGCAGGCCTTGGTGGATCGCATCGCTGCGGGCGAGGCTGTGATTGCGGTGCGGACACGCGTGGTTCGCCAGGTCACGATCAACCGCCAGCTGCATCGGTTGGCATTGGTCTTGCATATTGAAGACAACGGCCCGGGTATCCCGGAGTCCATTCGCGACCGTATTTTTTACCCGCTTGTATCGGGGCGCGAGGGGGGCTCTGGTCTGGGTCTGACATTGGCACAGACTTTCGTTCAACAGCACCACGGCACCATCGAATGCGAGAGCGAGCCCGGGCGCACGGTTTTCAAGATCTTGATACCGCTGCCTTGACCGGCTCAGGCTCTGGACTTCGGTACGGGATGCCCATCACCTTAGGCCAGCATGAAACCCATCTGGATCGTTGACGACGACCAATCC
>JAVLFO010000724.1:0-2227 GCA_046052805.1 Aquabacterium sp.
GCCCAGGTGGCGGCCATCTTGCCGTTCAACAACGTGAACTGGGAGATGCTGCACTGGTTCTTGAAGTTCCTCATCCCAAAGCTGAAGGTCAAAGACCCAGATCAGGACAAGTTGGACGAGTTGCTCAACAGCGTGGACCTGTCGACCTACGGCCTGGAGCGCTCGCGTCTGGAGGTCAAGATCGGCCTGGATGAATCCGAGGCTGAACAAGAGCCAGCCAACCCCAATCTGCGCGGTGCGCACATGGGGGAGGGCGATAAGGATCCGTTGGAAGACATTGTGCGCACCTTCAACGAGCGCCACTTTGCAGGCTGGGAAGCAACCCCGGAAGAGCAACGGGTGAAGTTCATCAACATCGCCAAGCATGTGGTGGCGCACGTTGATTACCGTGCCCAGGTTGAAGACAACCCCGATGCACAGAACAGGCAGTTGGCTCTGGAGAAGATCATCCAGCAGGCCATCAGCATGGAGCGCAGGCGGGAACTGGACTTGTACAAACAGTACGCCTCTGACCCGGATTTCAAGCGCGCATTTGATGCCAGCATCTCCCGGCTGATTTCCAGTGGTGGCTGGATGGACCGGCCTGCGATGTAACGCATGGATCGCTCATAAACAAGGCGCCATGAGATTGCTTTCTTGCTTGATGCACGAAGGCCTGCCCAACCACGGCCACGGCGTATCTCACGCGCTCATGGTGGCAGTGGCCACGTTTGTGCGATGTGAGGCCGACTGGCACAAGGTTGTGGCGGCTGACGAGGGCTATACGAGAGTGGGTAAGTCTTGTTCAATGAGGCTTATTAGTTTTGGTGCCAATTGCCCACTGATCTTGACGGTGCCGTTTGCCGCAAACGCTACTTGACCTCTTAGGCCACTCAGCACAACCTCGAATACCGCCAACTCAACCTTGTAACGCAGGCCCGCAAGAACCGTCATATCCTCGACAACCATGCCTTGCTTGGATGCGAACTCCATTCGAGCAACCAAGTCATCCGCTATCACCGCGCCAACGACTTTTAAGCCCACAAGCTTGGATGAATCGACGGCGTTGAACACAGTCGATGGCCTACCCCGATCAAACGTGATTGGCTGTGCAGTAAAACCCAAGCCTGCGAGCGTTTCAAGCGCATTGAGTAAGTCTCGGATATTTCTACCTGGGTTCTCAATGCGTAAAAATAATATTTTGTCTTGGGTGACCAACGAGAAGTCTGTAAAGCTAACGCTGTCAATTTGCTCATATGCCGGTGAGCCATCAGCCTCCAGTCTGGTTACTACAATACGCGTGCGCCAGAAAAAACGAAAGCTGGCACCTATGCCACCGGTTGAAATGGGGGCAAAACCAAAAGCCGATGTCGAATCAAATGCGCACTTTGCAACCAGTTCAGATGCATCCTGAGCGCCATAGGGGAGTTGAATTCGAAACCACCGATATCTGGTTAGCATCACACGCCTCCAGTGCTTTCACTTGCGTACTCTGTACGCAACGTTGATACAAGGTCCCGAGCCTTTGTTTCAATAATGCGCGATATTGTGTCTATCTCGTGCTTGTGAGGTGGGCGGCGACGCTTGGATAGCGTTCCCTCCTCCAAAGGAAACACCCCGCTTAGAATGAACGAGAAGCCTGTGCAGTCCTTGGAGTCTGAAAACCCGGCTTCAATATCAAATACATTGCCTGCTCCCATAGTTTCGGTGACAGTCCATCCCATCTTAATGATGTAGTAGTTTTCCTCGTCCAGCAGATCGTTTAATATTTCCGAGCGACTCACCCCGCTGCCGCGGAGGAAAACGCGTTCGACATGGGTGCCCGTGCTCTCATCCGTCTCTTCGCTATCGGAATTGCCTGGCTCTGGTTTTGCCTTGAACACATATACGTCTGTGACATCGCGCCTGACGTAACCAGGCATAGAACTCGCCAACTCATGGAAGAACTTGGATCGCAACTTTGTCGACGGAATGTCAAACAGCGAAACGACGATTTTTGTCAAAGGGGCTGTGGATGATTCTTCGACCTTGGATAACAGCGTCTCTCTTACACCATTCAGATAGTCGTTTTGCGTATTGCGGACCACATAGCCAGTCCCAGACTTGACGAATTCGATCGTCCCATCGCGAACCTGAACTTGCGCGAATTCACTGCGTTTGTAGTCCACCTCGGAGTACTGCACCCGAATGCTCAGATTGTCACCTTCGCGCGTCACCTGTACGATGTCCCCGCTGGCTTCCATCTCTT
>JAVLFO010000725.1:0-1769 GCA_046052805.1 Aquabacterium sp.
AAGCCTGCTGCGCAAAACGGCCTTTGCGGAGGCCCGGCGCCTCGGGGCCGAGCCAGCCAGCGCCATTGAGCAAGGCCGCCCCACCAAGCGCGACCGCCGCCAGCTGGCCGATTGGCAGCGGTGGTCGGCCAGCGCCGATGAGTGAGTTGGTCCTGTCTGTGCCCTGGCGGCCAGACGGCGCCTTGATCTGGCACGACAATACGCGCTTGGCCCACGCCACACGATTTTTTCTGCCGCCCTCTTGAAATGAGCGCGACAGCCCTGAACTGCGCAGGGTTTTGGCAAACAACGAACCGAATCAGAGATGAGCGACACACCCAACACGCCCGAGCAAGACCTGGCCGCCCAAGCAACTGCCGGCGCCGACCAAGCCCCTTCGCTGGAGCAGCAACTCGCCGAACTGCAGGCCAAGCACGCCGAGATGTCGGACGCCTACCTGCGCGCCAAGGCCGAGGCCGAGAACATCCGCCGCCGCTCTGAAGACGAGATCGCCAAGGCCCGCAAGTTCGCGGTCGAATCCTTCGCCGACAGCCTCCTGCCCGTGCGCGACAGCCTCGAAGCCGCCCTGGCCTCTCACGCTGCCAAGCCTGACACCCCAGTAGAGACCGTGCTCGAAGGCGTGACCGCCACGCTGCGCCAACTGGCTGCAGCGCTCGAGCGCAACAAGGTGGTCGAGATCAACCCCGCCGCCGCCACAAAGTTCGACCCGGCCTTCCACCAAGCCATCAGCATGGTGCCCGCCGACCAAGAAGCCAACACCGTGGTGAGCGTGCTGCAAAAAGGCTATTCGATTTTCGATCGCGTGCTGCGCCCTGCCCTGGTCACCGTGGCCGCACCCAAGTAAATACCCCGCTGGGCGCTGCCGCCCGCAAACAGATGCCCTTTTTCTAACAGGGCCTCTTGAAAACCCCGGCAGCGCTCGCACTTACCGCATCAATGGGTCGTCTTTTTGAGGCACCCGAACCAAACACCCGCTAGGAGCACACATCATGGGCAAAATCATCGGCATTGACCTGGGCACCACCAACTCGTGCGTCGCCATCATGGAAGGCAACACCACCAAAGTGATCGAAAACAGCGAAGGTGCACGCACCACGCCATCGATCATTGCCTACCAAGAAGACGGTGAAGTGCTGGTGGGCGCTTCGGCCAAGCGCCAGGCTGTCACCAACCCCCGCAACACGCTGTACGCCGTCAAGCGCCTGATCGGTCGCAAGTTCACCGAAAAAGAAGTGCAAAAGGACATCGACCTGATGCCCTACACCATCGCCGCGGCTGACAACGGCGACGCATGGGTCGAAGTGCGCGGCAAAAAGATGGCGCCTCCCCAGGTGTCGGCCGAAGTGCTGCGCAAGATGAAGAAGACCGCCGAAGACTACCTGGGTGAAGAAGTCACCGAGGCCGTCATCACGGTGCCCGCCTACTTCAACGACGCACAACGCCAAGCCACCAAGGACGCCGGCCGCATCGCTGGCCTGGAAGTCAAGCGCATCATCAACGAGCCCACCGCAGCAGCCCTGGCCTTCGGCCTGGACAAGCATGGCGCTGGGGATCGCAAGATCGCGGTGTATGACCTGGGTGGCGGCACCTTCGACGTGTCCATCATCGAAATCGCCGACGTGGACGGCGAAAAGCAGATCGAAGTGCTGTCGACCAACGGCGACACCTTCCTGGGCGGTGAAGACTTCGACCAACGCATCATCGACTTCATCATCACAGAGTTCAAGAAGGAGTCTGGCGTCGATCTGTCCAAGGACGTGCTGGCCCTG
>JAVLFO010000726.1:0-16875 GCA_046052805.1 Aquabacterium sp.
GGCCTACCCTGAACTGCGCAGCAACGAAAAGCGCATCACCGAAGTCCTCAAGACCGAAGAAGAGCGTTTCTTCCAGACCATCGCCAACGGCATGGACATCCTGGAAGGCGCCTTGGCCGACATGGCCAAGACCGGCAGCACGCAGTTCAATGGCGACTTGGCCTTCAAGCTGCACGACACCTACGGCTTCCCGGTCGACTTGACTGCTGACGTGTGCCGCGAGCGCGACGTGACCGTTGACCACGCTGGCTTTGACGCCGCCATGGCGCACCAGCGCCAGCAAGCCCGAGCCGCCGGCAAGTTCAAGATGGCCGCTGGCCTCGAATACAGCGGCAGCCCCACGAGCTTCCATGGCTATGACCACCTCACGGTGGACGGCGCCAAGGTCACCGCCGTGTACGTCGATGGCGCCCTGGTTGCCCAAGCCCATGCCGGCGACGATGCCGTCGTGGTGCTCGACAGCACGCCTTTCTACGCCGAGTCTGGCGGCCAAGCCGGTGACAGCGGCGAGCTGCGCAACGGCGGCTCGCGCTTCTTGGTGGAAGACACGCAAAAGATCCAGTCCGATGTGTTCGGTCACCACGGCCGCGTGGTCGAAGGCAGCATCCAAGTGGGTGACACCTTCACCGCCAAGGTCGACGCCGATGTGCGCGCCAAGACCGTGCGCAACCACAGTGCTACCCACTTGTTGCACAAAGCCTTGCGCGAAGTGCTGGGCCCTCACGTGCAACAAAAGGGCTCGCAAGTCACTTTCGAGCGCACGCGCTTTGACTTCGCGCACAACGCGCCCGTCACCGACGACGAGATCCGCCAGATCGAAGAACTGGTCAACACCGAAGTGCTGGCCAACGCCGACACCCAAGCCCAGGTCATGGCCCTGGAAGACGCGCAAAACAGCGGCGCCACCATGCTGTTTGGCGAAAAGTACGCCGACACCGTGCGTGTGCTGAGCATCGGCACCTCCAAAGAGCTGTGCGGTGGCACCCACGTCAAGCGCACGGGCGACATCGGCCTGTTCAAGGTCGTGGCCGAAAGCGGTGTCGCTGCGGGCGTGCGCCGCATCGAAGCCATCACGGGTGCGGGCGCCTTGAGCTACGCGCAAAACTTGGAAGGCACCGTCAAGGGTCTGGCGGCCTTGCTCAAGTCGTCGCCATCTGAAGTGCCTGCCCGTGTGGCCGCCGCGCAAGACCAGATCCGCGCGCTCGAGAAAGAAATCGCTGCCCTGAAGGGCAAGCTGGCCTCCAGCCAGGGCGACGAGCTGATGGCCTCAGCCGTCGACGTCAAGGGTGTGAAGGTGCTGGCCGCCGTGTTGGAAGGTGCCGACGCCAAGACCCTGCGCGACACCATGGACAAGCTCAAAGACAAGCTCAAGACCGCCGCCATTGTGCTGGCCGCCGTAGACGGTGGCAAGGTGCAATTGGCTGCGGGCGTGACCGCCGACACCACGGCCAAGGTCAAGGCTGGCGAGTTGGTCAACTTCGTGGCCCAGCAAGTGGGCGGCAAGGGTGGCGGCAAGCCAGACCTGGCCATGGCCGGCGGCACCGACGCCTCGGCTTTGCCTCAAGCCTTGGCGGGCGTTCAAGCCTGGGTGGCTGAGCGACTGTGAGCATGCCCCCGGGCTGGGGGCTTCAGGGTTGACCCGAGACGTGCGCGTGACAAACCGCACGTCTTTTTTTCGTGGTCACGCAGTGGGTGCAGACAATGTCGTTGACGCGCCCTCTGTGTCATGCACGATCCTGCGCCCGCCAGGCGGGCAGCCCTACATTGTTGACACTGAGGCAGATCCTCAACGAGGCGAACACCATGTCCGACCACAACGCGCAACACCCGATCGTCCCCCGCGAAAAGCTCGATTTCGGTCTGGATGGCGACATCCCCACGTACTGGCACGGTGGTGACGCATTCCAGAGCCGTTTCTGGGATGCCCTGTCGATCATCTTCCCGCCCGGCGAAAAGTTCTTCATGAACTGCGTGCGCGATTTCCGCGATCAGATCCAAGACCCGAAGATGCTGCAAGACATCCGTGACTTCAACCGTCAGGAAGCGCAGCACGGCATGGTTCACCGCCAAGACAACGAGCGCCTGCGCAAGCAAGGCGTCGATGTGGACGCGCTGACCCAATACGTCAACAACCTGCTCAACACCGAGTACCGCAGCAAGTACAGCCGCGAACACACCTTGTCGGTCACCTCGGCACTGGAGCACTTCACCTCGATCATCGCGCACAGCCTGTTTGACAAGCGCGACGTGATGAAAGACGCCGACCACCGCGTGCGCGCCATGTACGCGTGGCACGCCATCGAAGAGGTCGAGCACAAGGGCGTGGCCTACGACGTGATGATTGACTACGCCAAGGTCGGCTACTTCAAGCGCGTGTTGGGCCTGCTGCACGCCAGCGTGCTGTTCCCCGCCACGATCTTTCACATCCAACGCCAGCTGCTGATCCATGACGGCTTCAGCTTCAAGCAACGCATGGGCATCATGGCCAAGGGCATGTGGTGGCTTCTCAAGCCGGGTGGTTTGCTGGCACCGATGTACAAGCACTACCTGACCTACTACAAGCCGGGCTACCACCCCTGGCAAGAGACGGAGCAGCATGGCTACGAAGAGTGGCTGGCCGCCTTCAACATGCGCAAAGACCCCATCCAGGCCAGCGAGCAAATGCGCAAAGATCTGGCGTTGTCGGTCTGAGGCCGGCTTGGCACTGCAGGGGCTCCTTCGGGAGCCCTTTTGCTTTGCAATGTGCTTTGGTACGCGTTGGTCTTGGTGAAAGTACCTGGTGCTGGCTGTCGCTGCGGAAACCCTGCTGTCACCCCATATCCTTTGGGTTGATGAGGACTCTCCATAAAGTCAATCCATCGTGGAGACAAGCAAAGAGGTCCATCACATGGCTCACAACACCGATAAGCAACACCCCATCATCCCGCGTGAAAAGCTGGACTTTGGTCTGGACGATCCGAGCATCCCAAAGTACTGGTTTGGTGGTGACGCCTTCAAGACGCGGTTTTTTGACGCCATGTCGCTGATTTTCCCGCCCGGCGAGAAGTTCTTCATGGTCACGGTGCGCGACTTCCGCGATCAGATCAGCGACCCCAAACTGCTGCAGGACATCAAGGACTTCAACCGCCAGGAAGCCCAGCACAGCATGGTCCACGCCCAGTACAACGACGTGCTGCGCAAGCAAGGCATGCCCGTTGAACGCTTGATTGGCTGGCTCGACAAGCTGTTGTTTGACAAATACCGCAGCCGCTTCAGCCGCGAATACACCCTGGCCATCACGGGTGCGCTCGAGCACTTCACGGCCCTGGGCGCCCACGCCATGTTCGACGATCGCGACATCATGGGCTCGGCCCACCCCAAAGTGCGCGCCATGTACGCTTGGCATGCCATCGAAGAAGTCGAGCACAAGGGCGTGGCTTACGACGTCATGATCGACTACGCCAAGGTGGGCTACTTCAAGCGCGTTGCCGCCTTGCTGCACGCGACCTTCATGTTCCCGTACGTGATCTTGATGTTCACCAACGAGATGCTCAAGTCCGATGGCCATGGCCTGCTTCAACGCGCCAAGCTCTTCGCCAAGGGCATCTGGTGGTTGCTCAAGCCCGGCGGTTTCGTCGCTCCTCTGCACAAACACTACGTGCAGTACTACAAGCCTGGCTACCACCCTTGGCAAGAGACCGAACAGCCCGGCTACGAAGAGTGGCTCGCGGCTTTCAACCAGCACCGTGACCCAATCGAGGCCAGCGAATTGATGCGCGCAGCGATGGCGCGTTGAAGCGCCGTTGGTTGAACCTGAAATTTCACAAATTCAACTGCTTGTAGTTGGTTAGACTTCGGCACACCTCATCCGGGTGTGCCGATTTCGTTTATGCGCATTCCACTGCCTCCCATTGCCGTGCTTGAAGCACTTGGCATCAAGCCCATCCCTCTGTTCATGCTGTCGGCCTGGATCAAGGCCTCGGCGAAGTGTGGCTTCAACGTCCAACCGCTGTTCAAAGAGGCGGGCATCAAAATCGACCTGATCCGCTTGGAAGACGCGCGCGTCTCACCCTTGCAACTGGTCTCGTTGCTGGAGCAGTGCGTCGCCTTGTCGCCCGACAAGCATTTCCCGCTGGTCTTGGGAGACACGTTCGCATTCGAGTCGCTGCCCGAGTTTGAAACGCTCTTGACCACCAGCTCGACCTTGCGTGAGGCGCTGGGCGTGGCCGATCTGGCTCGCCGCATCGTGTTGCCTTGGTTGACGCTGGACGTCAGGGAGGAGGGCGATGTGGCGAGGGTTGTGGTTGGCCTGGACGTGCCCATCCCCAACATCGAAGCCTTTGGTCTGCCCTTGCACCTGGTGACGCAAGCTTTGCTGGCCTGCATTCGCAAGTTCGGGCGCTCTTTGCTGGGCAACGAAGAGGGATTTGTGGGCGTGACCCTCAAGGGCGACCCGCCGCCATATGCCGCACAGTTCGAGCCTTTCTTTGGCGTGCCTGTGACCTTCAATGCATTCTTTGACGCCTTGGTTTTTGAGCGCCGCATTCTCGACATCCCGCTCGAAGGTGCCTTCCCGGCCTTGCACGAACAAGCGCAGTTCCTGGCCGAGCAGCGCGTAGGCAAAGAGGCTCGCCGTCAAGGTGTTGCCGCCGAGATCGAAGAGTTCATCACCCGTGAGCCCGCCTTGTTGGCTCTGGGCGTGGAAGAGATGGCCGATCGGCTCAACCTGCACCCCCGCACGCTGCAGCGTCGCCTCAAGGACGAGAACGACAGCTACCTGCACGTGCAAGCGCGCATGCGCCACCGCTTGGCCTGCCAGTGGCTGCGCCAGGGCGAGGTCTCGATCGACGACATCAGCGCTCGCCTGGGGTTTTCGGACCGGCGTGCGTTCACGGCGGCCTTCAAGCGCTGGGAAGGCGCCACCCCCAGCGCCTGGCGCTACAAACAGAACTGATAACGATTGATATCAAATGCTCACTGGGCGCCGATTTGGGCGAGCACTTTGACGCGTGTTCACCCTTGCACCTAGGGTTTCCAGACGTGCTGACGTCAGAAAAACAGCGCTCACACCCCTCCATTGTTCGTTAAATGTTCCTTTCGGGTGGCCTGTCATGTTGTCGCGCGCAGGCGCAGGGCCTAGATTGATCACGTCGACACCGCGTTCGTTGAACCCGCTCTGAATGGGGTCAAAAAACTACACAGTGGTGTTGTCAGATGTGGCCTCGGCCGTGATCAACCAGGTGTTGTTTAGCCCATGTACTCGCCGTCCCCTACCGAAGACATTCCTTTGCCCGCACTTGGCAGCTGGCGTCAAGCCGCGTCGCGTTGTGGTTTCCCCATCGAGCCCGTGTTCCAGACGCTGGGCATCTCATTGACCGAGCCAGCGGTGCAAACCAAGTTGCCCGCGGTCCGCCTCCTCAAGGCTTTTGGGATGTGCGTGGAGCGGGCGCAAGGCCACCCCTTCACCCTGGCTTTGGGCGAGTGTTTCATGTTCGAGCATTTCGCCGAGCTGGAAACGTTTGTGTCGTCTTGCACCACGATCCGCCAAATCCTGGAGGTGGCTGGCTGGGCCCGGGGGCTCCTGACGCCCTGGATGACATTGCACCTGGATGAGTTTGGCTCTGAGGCCCATCTCCGCGTGGAGCTCACCCCAGCAATCGCCGACCCCAAGGCGGCAGCGCACATCCGCGAGTCCCTGCTGGCCGCCATCCACCAGCTGGGTTTGCGCGCCACAGGTGGCATCAACTGGCTGCTGTCTGTACGCGTGACTTCGCCTGCTGGGCCTTACCAGAAGCAGTTCACCGATCACTTTGGCGTGCCCGTCACTTTTGGCGAAAGCGCCGATGCCTTGGTGATGGACCGCCGCTGGCTCGATCAACCCCTCAATGCGCCTGTGCCTGACGCGCTGAGCCTGGCGCGCCAACAGGTCGAGCGACGCTTGACGCGCGAAATTGGCGAGCGTCGCATCGTCGAAGAAGTGCGCTGGGCGCTGGAGCGCTGCCCAGACCTTTTGCGTGAAGGACTCGAGGCCACCGCCGCAGCCATGGGTTTGCATGCGCGCACCTTGCAGCGTCGCTTGCAGGCAGAGGGAGTCAAGTACGTCGACATCCAATCCGAAGCCAAGCGCCAGCGCGCCCAAACCATGCTGCGCCGCCGCGCCATCAGCATGGAGCTGATCAGCACCGAGCTGGGGTTTTCTGACCGACGCGCCTTCACCTTTGCCTTCAAGCGCTGGACCGGCCTGGCCCCCAGCGCCTACCGCGCACAGCTCGACGCCCCGCCACGGTGAGCCGCGCGCCACAAGGCGTTCGCAAGGCCTGATAGAGTCCGGGCCATGCCTGAACGCACAGATCTCCAAGGCCGGCACATTGTCCTGGGCCTGACCGGCGGCATTGCCTGCTACAAATCGGCCGAACTGGTCCGCTTGCTCAGCAAGGCGGGCGCCACCGTGCAGGTCGTCATGACCGAAGCGGCACAAGCCTTCATCACTCCGGTGACCCTGCAGGCGCTGTCTGGCCGGCCCGTGGTGACCAGCCAGTGGGATGCGCGCGAGCCCAACAACATGGCGCACATCAACCTCAGCCGAGAGGCTGACGCCATCGTGATCGCCCCCGCCAGCGCCGATTTCATGGCCAAGCTGGTGCAGGGCAGGGCCGATGAATTGCTCAGCCTGATGTGTTTGGCGCGTCCTCGTGAGCGCTGCCCGCTGCTGGTGGCGCCGGCCATGAACCGCGAGATGTGGTCGCACCCCGCCACCCAACGCAACGTGCTGGCTTTGCAGCAAGACGGTGCGCTGTTGCTGGGTCCTGGCTCGGGCGACCAGGCCTGTGGCGAGGTGGGTGATGGCCGCATTCTCGAGCCCGTCGAGCTGCTCGATGAGCTCATCGCCTTTTTCCAGCCCAAGGTGCTGCAAGGCCAGCGTTTGTTGATCACCGCCGGCCCGACTTTTGAGCCCATCGACCCTGTGCGCGGCATCACCAACCACTCCAGCGGCAAGATGGGCTTTGCCCTGGCACGTGCCGCGCACGAAGCGGGCGCGCAGGTCACTTTGGTGGCGGGGCCCGTGCACCTGCCCACGCCCCGCGGCGTGCAGCGCATCAACGTGACGACGGCGCAGCAGATGTTTGACACCGTTTTGCCCCTGGCCAGCCAGCATGGCGTGTTCATCGCCACGGCAGCGGTTGCCGACTGGCGCCCTGCCAGCCTGAGCGAGCACAAGATCAAAAAAGAGGGCAAGAAAGTGGCGCCCACGTTTGAGCTGACCGAGAACCCCGACATCTTGGCCGCCGTAGCCCAAGTGCCTCAGGGGCCTTACTGCGTGGGCTTCGCCGCTGAAAGCGAGCGCCTGCTGGAACACGCCCGCGCCAAGCTGCTGCGCAAAGGCATCCCCCTGATCATCGGCAACCTCGGCCCTGCCACTTTTGGCCGTGACGACAACGCCTTGTTGGTGGTGGACGCCCAAAGCCACCATGCACTGCCCGCTGATGGCAGCGCCACAGACAAACTCACGCTGGCCCGCGCCTTGATGGCCGAGTTGGCCCAACGACTTCAAGCGGTATCTCCGCAAGTGTGACCATGACCACGACCACCGTCGACATCAAGATCCTCGATCCTCGCGTGGGCGACGCCTTGCCTGCTTATGCCACCCCCGGCAGCGCCGGACTGGACCTGCGCGCCTGCCTGGACGCCCCCTTGGTGCTGGAGCCGGGTCAAACCACCTTGATCCCCACGGGCCTGTCGATGCACCTGTGCAACCCAGGTTTGGCGGCCATGATCTTGCCGCGCTCCGGCCTGGGTCACAAGCACGGCATCGTGCTGGGCAATTTGGTGGGCTTGATCGACTCCGATTACCAAGGCCCGCTCATGGTGAGCTGCTGGAACCGAGGGCAAACGGCATTTACGATCAACCCGCTGGAGCGCATCGCCCAATTGGTGATCGTGCCGGTGGTGCAGGCCACCTTCCGCCAAGTTGAGTCGTTTGACGCCACTGAGCGTGGCGAAGGTGGCTTCGGCTCAACCGGTCGCGGCTGAGCCCAAACCCATCTGCGTCAGTGGATGGTTTCGTCGGGTGGCACGGTGGGTGCCAAAGCCAGGGGAGAGTCAGACACCGAGCCTTGCTCGATTTCTGCTGCGCTGGCCTCTCGCACATCGCACACGGTCAAGGACAGGCGCAGCCCCACACCGGCCAGGGGGTGGTTGCCATCGAGCACCACATGCGTGTCGTAGACCTCGGTGACCGTGTAGATCGCCTCTGGCGGCAGGTCGGGCGTGGTGGCGCCTTCGGGCGGGCCCTCGAACTGCATGCCTTCGGACACTTCGGGCGGGAAAATGTCGCGGGTCTCGAAAAACACCAAATCGGCGTTGTAGTCGCCGAACGCGTCTTCGGGCTCGAGGCTCAGGTGCGCCTCAAAGCCGGCGCTCTGACCGATCAAGGTCTGCTCGACCTTGGCCAACAGGTCATCGCCGCCGAGCAGGAACTCCATCGGCTCGGACAGCTCGTCAATCAACACGCCTTGGGCGTCTTCCAGACGCCACATCAGGCTCACTACACAGGGCGAAGAAATGATCATGGCGTGATCATCTCATGATCCAAGTGCATGCCAAGGCGGGCCGCTCGTCGCACAATGCGCGCATGACATCCCGCCCCACATCCCCTCGCGCTGCCAAAGGCGCCGTTGCCCAGCCTGTGGCGCCTGCCAAAGCCGAAGCACAGGCTGCTCATCTGCCCATCGACGTTGACCAGGCCACCGCCTTGCTCGGCGGGCTATCGCCCTCGCAGTTCATGCGCAAGCATTGGCAGAAAAAGCCGCTGTTGATCCGTCAGGCGGTGCCTGGCATCACATCGCCCATCGACCGCGCCAGCTTGTTTGATCTGGCTGCCCAAGAAGTGGTTGAGTCTCGCCTGATCGTGCACAAGGCTGCGGCCACACCCGGCCAGCCAGCCACCCCCGCCAAGACATCCAAGAGCGCTGCAGGCAAGGGCGTCGCAGCGGCGTCTGGCTGGACGCTTGAGCACGGCCCCTTGAACCGCCGCAGCTTGCCGCCACTCAAGCAAGGCGGCTGGACCTTGTTGGTGCAGGGGCTGGACTTGCACGTGCCGGCCGCTCACGACTTGCTGCAGCGCTTTCGGTTTGTGCCTGAAGCCCGTCTGGACGATTTGATGATTTCGTACGCCACCGATGGCGGTGGTGTTGGTCCACATTACGACTCGTATGACGTCTTCTTGCTGCAAGTGCATGGCACACGCCGCTGGCGCGTTGGCCCCTTGAAAGACGATCGCCTTGAAAGCGGCGTGCCGCTCAAAATCCTGAGCCACTTCGAGCCCGAGCAGGAATACGTGCTTGAGCCCGGCGACATGCTCTACCTGCCACCGCGTTGGGCGCACGACGGCATCGCCCAGGGCGAGTGCATGACCTGCTCGATTGGTTTTCGGGTGCCTGATGCCACTGAGTTGGCCAAAGAGGTGTTGGTGCGCTGGATCGAGGGCATGGAAGACGCCCCCAAACGGCGCCTGTACGAAGACCCGCGCCAGCCTGCCGTGACCGAGGCCGGCCTCATCCCCAAGGATTTGCAAAAGTTCACCACCGAGGCCATTGAGCGCCTGCTCAAAGACTCAGCGGGCATGCAATCGGCCTTGGGTGAGATCCTGACCGAGCCCAAGCCCCGCGTTTGGTTCGAGGGGGGCGACATGCTGCCCGACGGTGTTGGCGTTCGCCTCGACCCGCGCACGCGCATGCTCTACGACGCTGAGCGGATCTTCGCCAACGGCGAGTCGTGGCGTGCGGCGGGCAGAGACGCCAAGCACCTGCGCCAGTTGGCGGATCGCCGAGGTCTGAGCGCCAAAGCTGTGGCCCAGGTCAGCGCCGATGTGCGCGAATTGCTCAACCAGTGGGCCGAAGATGGCTGGTTGCACCCAGCCCCTTGAGGCCAACCCAGCGCCAGTGAGGTGAGTGCCATGCCAGAGCCATCCCCAGATCAACGCACGCAGGAGGCTTTGTCGGGCAGCATTGACAGCTGGCGAGATTTTGGCGACCGTGTGAGCGCTGCGCTGGCTGTTGCTGCGGTGCAGGGGGGCTCGTTGATGCTGATGGATGCCGATTTCGCTGCATGGCCCCTGGGGCAGCGCAGCGTGGTCGAGGCGTTTCAGCAATGGGCCTTGGGTACCCCTGGCGGTCGCTGTCAGTTGCTGGCCGCCGATTTCGCGACCTTGCCTATCAAGCACCCACGCTGGGCGGCATGGCGTCCTCGCTGGGCCCATCGGGTCGTCTGCCATCAAGCACCGACTGAATTGGCGTCGAGCTTGTGGCCCACGCTCATCGTCGAGGGCTGTGTGGGCTTGCGCTTGCTGGAGTCGCGCGTTGGCCGAGGCGTCTGGAGCCGTAATGTGCCAACCTTGAGGGCTTGGCAGCGCGAAGTTGACGTAATTTTGCAACGATCTGACGAGGCATTGCCCCCCACCGTTCTCGGGCTCTAGGTAATTGCCCGATGCGACGTATAATCAGTGGCTGAATGTGGCGCAACAACAATGTTGCAATGCATCCTCTGCTCTCGTCTCGTATTCGTTATGGGGCTGTGGGCTTTGCACATGGTTCCAAGACCACCGGTTTTATTGACACTCCTTTTGAGGACACAAGCATGAAAAAGTCGCTCCTGCTGGCTTCGCTGATCGCTGCCATGGCTCTGGCCGCTTGCGGTAAGAAGGCTGAACAAGCCGCTGACGCAGCCGCTTCGGCTGCTTCTGAAGTTGCTTCGGCCGCTTCTGAAGCTACCGCTGCTGTTGCCGCTTCTGCTGCTTCGGAAGTTGCTTCCGCTGCTGCTGAAGTCGCTTCGGCTGCTGCCAGCGCCGCCTCGAACTGATCTTTCAGTTTGATGGTACAAAAAGCCGCTCTTCGGAGCGGCTTTTTTTTGCCCAAAATTGCCGTGTGAGCCCGCCACTTGGGGTGTGATGGCGTTTTGAGGCGAAAAAAATCCCGGCACGTGGCCGGGATTTTCCCAATGGGCACCGAAGTGCCCTGAAAACGGCATGTCAGTTCAGCTCGTCAAGCAGCTGCTTGGCAATGCGTTTGGCGGTGTCCGACTTGCTGGCATTGCCCTTGTCGTCTGTGACGCTGACCTGGGTGTTGCTGCGGCTTTGGCCCACCACCTTGACGTTGTAGCGGCTCAGGCCGTCGTAGCTTGCTGCACTCGAGCTGAACAGGCGCTTGAAGAAGCCCGGCTTGTTGGCTTCGACGTCGCTGTCTGACAGGCGCACCTCGTAGTTGCCATTCTTGCGGTCGCGGTTTTCAACCGTGAAGCCGCTGCGGTCCAGGGCCAAACCGACGCGACGCCAGGCGGTGTCGAAATCGGCATCCACCGACAAGTTGACGCCGGAGGCATCCAAGCGTGCCAGCGCTGCATTGGCAGCAACCGGTGCCGCCGCCACAGCCTTGGCTGCCGTGGCCGCGTCTTTGGGCGCGCCGAGCTTGACCATCAAGCGCGACAGCATCTCAGCTTCCAGGCCAGGGTCGCTTGGGCGAACCTTCCAGGTGGTGCGCTCTTTCTTGGCGTCTTCGAACTCTTCGCTCAGACCGCGGTGCGTGATGTAGACCTCGCAGCCACCGGCAGTGCGCTCAATGCGCGTGCGGTATTGGTCGCGCTCACCGGTGTCGTACAAGGCTTCGAAGACCTTGCCGAGTGCTTTGCGCACGCCGTCTTGGGGCACCTTGGCGCGGTTCTCGTTGAAGTTGGTCTCGAACAAGCCCAGGTCGGCTTTGTCGGTCGTCAGCTCAAAGCCCATGTCAAGCCAGAAGCTGCGAACTTGCTCGGCAACGGCTTCGGGTGGCAGGTTGACCGACAGCCAGCGCGTTTGGCCTTGGCGCTCGAGCTTGACCGTCGTCGATTGGGGCAACACCACGTTGGCGTCGGCCTTGTCGGCGCGCATCAGGCTGCTGGCGCTCACGGTGGAGGCAGTGACCTGGCCGTAACGTGTCTGCCCGGGCAGCTGGCTCAGGTCGGGGGGCACATCGAGCTTGACCGTTTGCGCGCCGCTGCTGCGGTAGTCGACCTTGTCACCGGACAAGAAATCGCCGACAGAGGAGCAGCCAGTGGTGGCAACAGCGGAAACCAGTGCAGCGCCCAGGGCGAGGGTGGTCGGGTGACGTTTGGTGATCGACATGGGTAATCTGGTTCAGACCCCGATGCAACGGCGCATGCCGTGATCGAGGTCGACGGGTTTACAACACCCCGGACTCGCGCAAGGCGGCTTCAAGGACGGTTTGCGATGCGGGTGTCAAGGGTGTCAATGGCAGGCGCAGCGTACCACCAACCTTGCCCATGCGCTCCAGGGCCCACTTGACGGGGATCGGGTTGGGCTCGATGAACAGCTGCTTGTGCAGGGGCAGCAGTTGCATGTGCAGCTCGACCGCGCGCTTGGCGTCTTGGGCCATGGCGGCTTTGCACAGCTCTGACATACCGCGTGGCGCCACGTTGGCGGTCACGCTGATGTTGCCATGCCCCCCCAGCAGCATCAGTGCCACAGCGGTCGGGTCGTCGCCTGAGTAGATCGAGAAGCCCTTGGGCGCATGCTTGATCAACCAGGCTGCACGCTCCAGGTTGCCAGTGGCTTCCTTGATGCCGATCACGCCAGGCAGTTGTGCCAGACGCAAGGCGGTCTCGGGCAGCATGTCTGCCACGCTGCGACCGGGCACGTTGTAGAGCACTGTGGGGATGTCCACGGCTTCCACAATGGCCTTGAAGTGCTGGTAAATGCCTTCTTGGGTGGGCTTGTTGTAGTAGGGCACGACTTGCAAGGTGCAATCGGCGCCGACCTTTTTGGCGAACTCGGTGAGCTCGATGGCTTCGCGGGTGCAGTTGGCACCAGCACCCGCCATGATGGGCACGCGGCCTGCAGCCTGCTCAACCGACACGCGGATGATTTCGCAGTGCTCTTCGACGGACACGGTGGGCGATTCGCCCGTGGTGCCGACCACGCCGATGCAGTTCGTGCCTTCGGCGACGTGCCAGTCGATGAGTTTGCGCAGCGTGTCGTAATCAACGCTGCCGTCGGTGTGGAGGGGGGTGACCAGGGCAACGATGCTGCCAAAAATGGGTTTCATGCTGATTCCTTCGATCCTTGGATTCTACTGGCGTGTTGTGGTCGGCCTGCGCGTGGCTCAAAGTCTGCGCCCCTCTGAAACGGGGAGGTGATGACCCCAAGTGCGCGCTGATGTCAGCGAGGGCGAGCGTCGCGTTGGAGTGCCGCCCACGCCAGCCGGTCAACCAACGAGGGCGCGATCAGCTTCATCCAACGGCTGAGCTTGCCTTTGGATGACATGACGATGTCGCGTTGTCTACGTGCGGTGCCCTCGCGGATCAGGCGAGCGCAGGTCTCAACACTCATCGCGCCCGACTCGTCGAGCCCGCTTTTGCCCGCCGCTTTGCCTTGGGCGTCAAAGCCTCGGTAGCGGATCTCGGTGGCCACCACGCCGGGGTAGGCCAGCGTGACAGAGACGCCATGCGGTGCCATTTCGATGCGCAAGGCCTCGAAAAAGCCGTTCATCGCGAACTTGGTGGTGCTGTAAGCGGTACGCCCAGGCACACCCACCAGGCCCGCGAGACTGGAGACACCCACCAGGCGGCCACGGCTGGCGATGATGTGCGGCAGCGCCGCGTGCGTGCACCAGATGCTGCCCCACACATTGATGCGCATGAGTTGCTCGTACCAGCCCAGGTCCGTGACGTCGGTCAAGAGGGCGTGGGCAGACATGCCAGCGTTGTTGATCAGTGTGTCGATGCGGCCAAAGGCTTGCACGGTGTCGGCGATCAAGCCGCGGCATTCGGCTTCGATGCTGACGTCGGTCGGGCGTGTCAACACGGTGGCGCCCCTTTGGCGGCACTGGCTGGCAACCGCGTCGAGCTTGTCGCGGCTGCGCGCGGCCAGCACCAGGCTCAAGGGCTCGCCACTCGCTGAGGCTGCTTGCGCCATTTGCCGGGCCAGTTCGGCCCCGATGCCGTCTGAGGCGCCCGTGATGATGACCACGCTCATGCTAGATGCAACTCCAAAAGCGGCCGGCCATGTCCACCACGAAATGTGGGTTCAGGTACAGGCCAAACACGATGATCAGTATGGCGCCAGCGGCCAAGCGCCACGCCCAGCGTCGCGAGAGCATCACGCGACTGCCACCCGACGGGCGGGCGGTATTTCTTCGCGGATGGGCAGATTCAGCAGGGCTGCGGCGATGCTCAAGCCGATGGCCAGATACCAAACGATCTGGTAGCTGCCGGTCGCGTCGTACAAGTGTCCAGCCATCCACACGCCCATGAAGGAGCCGATCTGGTGTGACATGAACACCACGCCGCCCAACATCGACAGGTGTTTGACGCCCAGCATCTGTGCCACCACTGCGTTGGTGGGTGGCACAGTGGACAACCACAGCGTGCCCATGGCGGCTGCAAACAGGCACACGGTCACGCTGCTCAGAGGCAGCAAGATGAACAGCAGCATCACCACGGCACGCAGCGCGTAGATGCTGGCCAGGATCCAGGTTTTGCGCAGCCTCTGGCCCAAGGCACCTGAGGTGTAGGTGCCCAACACATTGAACAGTCCGATCAAGGCCAATGCGGTGGTGGCCAATTGGGGATCGAGCTGGTGGTCCTTGAGGTAGCTGGGCAAGTGCACGCCAATGAAGGCCAACTGAAAGCCGCACACGAAGTAGCCGGCGGTCAGCAGGAGGTAGTCACGGTGGCCAAGGGCCTGCCTCAAGGCAGCGCCGGCGTCTTGCGGCGGCGCGTTGGTGGCAGCGTTGGTGGCAGCTTTGGTGGGCCCAAGGCGCGCAGCCCATGCAGAGGCGTTCTCGCGCAAGCCAAAGGCCAGTGGCGCAATGAACAAGGCTGCCACCGCCAGTGCAAACAGGGCTTGCGACCAGCCCATGTGCTGGATCAAGCTGCTCGAGACGGGCACCATCAAAAACTGCCCAAAAGAGCCGGCAGCGGCCGTGATGCCCATGGCCCACGAGCGCTGCGCTGCGCTGATGTGCCTGCCGATCACGCCATAGATGACCGCGTAGGTGCTGCACGCTTGCGCCAGACCGATCAGCACGCCGGTGCTCAGCACGAAGGGCAATGCCTCACGGGTGGTGGCCATGCCACACAAGCCCAGGGCATAGAGCAGGGCGCCTGCCCACAACACTTTGAATGCGCCACTGCGGTCTGCCCAAACGCCGACCAAGGGGCCAGCCAAGCCCCAGACGAGGTTTTGCACGGCCATGGCCAGGGAATAGTCTGCGCGGCTCCAGCCATGAGCGGCGGTGATGGGTTGCAGCCACAGGCCAAAGCTGTGCCGGATGCCCATAGAGAGTGTGACGATCAAAGCGCCGCAAAGCAGCATCTGCGTCAATGGCAGCGTGCCCGGCTGCTGCGTGCGATCGGTGTGCGTCATGTCTTGGTCGGGGCGCGTGGCCCGAAAGGGTTGGCCGCGAGACCCAATCCCTGTGGCCACGGGCCTGTGCGCTGTGGCGTCAGACCTGCATGTTCATGATATCTGTGTAAGCCTGAACCAGCTTGTTGCGCACTTGCACCGCTGACTGAAAGCCCAGTTGGGCCTTTTGCATGGCGACCATGGTTTCTTCCAGGCTGACGGTGGGGTTGTCGAACTGCACCTCGCGCTGCATGGTCGCGGCCGTGGCTTGCGACTGGCTGATCGAGTTCAAGGCGCCACTGAAGGCGTTTTGAAAGCTGGGCTTGTCGACGGCATTGGCCTGCCCGGTGGCGTCCAGGCGGGTTTTGGCCTCGACGCGCCGTGCGACGTCGGCCATGCCGGCTTTGGCGGCGGCTTGGGCGAAATCAAAGGGCTTGAGTTTGAGGTCCATGGTGTCGATAACCCCGACAAGGCGTGATGCAGTTCACCACAGGAGCCAATGTAGGCATTTTCCTGGGTGGCGATGGTCGGAAGAGGTCGGCAAATGACCGGCTGTTCGGCGCAATTTGACTGCGTCAGACTCCGAATAATGGGCTCGTCATCGCGGGTTTGCGGCATCGTGTGTTTTCGGTGCGCGGCCCCCTACACAGAGTGCCCATGGACGTCACCGTTGCTCAACCTCAAGCCCTCGCAGTTGCCTCAGCAGGCCAAGTGATCGAAGCCGTGCCCAACGGTTTTGTTCAGCGTGTGATGGCACTGCCGGCTCAGCGCAAGATGATGCTGGCCGGCGGCATTGCTGCGCTGGTGGCGATCTTGGTGGCGATGATGGTGTGGGGGCGTGAGGGCGACTACCGCGTCCTGTACACCAATCTGTCTGACAAAGATGGCGGCGCGATCTTGGCCCAGCTGCAGCAAATGCAGGTGCCTTACAAGCACGCCGATGGCGGCGCAGCGATTTTGGTGCCCGCTGACAAGGTGCACGATGTGCGCTTGAAGCTGGCGTCGGCCGGCCTGCCCAAGGGCTCGGTGGTGGGTTTCGAGCTGATGGAGTCCCAAAAATTCGGGGTGACGCAGTTCCAGGAGCGCTTGAACTTTCAACGTGGCCTCGAAGGCGAGCTGACACGCTCCATCCAGGCGATCGCCAGCGTTCAAAGCGCCCGTGTGCATTTGGCGCTGCCCAACCAGAACGGTTTTTTCCGCGAGCAGCAAAAGGCTTCGGCCTCGGTGGTGTTGACACTGTATGCGGGCCGCACCCTGGACCGTGCCCAGGTGGCAGGCATCGTGCACCTGGTTTCGTCCAGCGTGCCAGAGATGTCGCCCAAGGCGGTCAGCATCGTGGACCAAACCGGCGCGCTGATTTCGGCACCACAAGAAGGCAATGACCAGGGCGGCTTGGACGCACAGCAATTGCAGTACGTGCGCCAAATTGAGAACAACTACACCCAGCGCATCCGCGACATCTTGGAGCCCGTGGTGGGCAAAGAGAACTTGCGTGCCCAGGT
>JAVLFO010000727.1:0-4239 GCA_046052805.1 Aquabacterium sp.
GTGGTCACCGGCGTGGGCGTGCCGCAGATACTGGCCATCGACACCGTGGCCAAGGCGCTCAAGGGCAGCGGCGTGCCCCTGATCGCCGACGGCGGCGTGCGCTACTCGGGCGACATCGCCAAGGCGATTGCCGCAGGCGCCAGCACCGTGATGATGGGGGGCATGTTCGCCGGCACCGAAGAAGCGCCAGGCGAAGTCATCTTGTACCAAGGCCGCAGCTACAAGAGCTACCGCGGCATGGGCTCGATTGGCGCCATGAAAGATGGCTCGGCCGACCGTTACTTCCAAGAAAACGACGAGACCACGAACCCCAACGCCGACAAGCTCGTGCCTGAGGGCATCGAGGGTCGCGTGCCTTACAAGGGCTCGGTCGTTGCCATCCTGTACCAAATGGCCGGTGGCTTGAAGGCGTCGATGGGCTACTGCGGTTGCGGCACGATCGAAGACATGCGCAGCCGCGCAGAGTTTGTCGAGATCACCTCGGCAGGCATCCGCGAAAGCCATGTGCACGACGTGCAAATCACCAAAGAAGCGCCCAACTACCGCATGGAGTAAAGGCGTTTTGATCGAGGTTGCGGCCGGGGTTCAACACCTGCCGCACCTTGCGCAATCTTTGTGCTGCCGGCCTGTGCTGGCAGCAGTCGTTTCAGACAGACGGGACACCGATGGGTTCGACACGCACTCGCCAAGCGGCGATGCCTTTCATCATGGTCACGGTGCTGCTCGACATGATGTCGATCGGCATCATCGCGCCCGTCTTGCCCAAGCTCATCGGCACCTTCATGTCCTCGGGAGCGGGTACTTCGGTGGCTTACGGCATGGCCCAGGCCGCTTTTGCCATCGCGCAGTTTTTCAGCGCGCCCGTTTTGGGCGCTCTGTCTGATCGTTATGGCCGCCGCCCCGTGTTGTTGCTGGGCTTGTTGGGCATGGCGATCAATTTTTTCGTCACGGCACTGGCCACCGAGTTCTGGATGCTGATTGCCGTGCGCGTGATGGGTGGTGCGGTGTGCGCCAACATTGCTGTGGCCAACGCCTATGTGGCCGACATCACCGAGCCTGCTGACCGTGCCAAGAACTATGGTCTGCTGGGCGCCATGTTCGGCCTGGGTTTCATCATGGGCCCGGTGCTGGGTGGTGTTTTGGGCGACCAGAACGTGCACTGGCCCTTCATGTTGGCTGGCACGCTGACGCTGCTCAATTGCGTGTACGGCTTCTTCGTCTTGCCAGAGTCTTTGCCGCAAAGCAAGCGTCGGCCGTTCGTGCTGGCCCAGACCAATCCCTTCAGCTCATTGGCCCGTCTGCGCCAACTCAAGGGCGTTGAAACGCTCATGTGGATCATGGGCCTGTCGATCCTGGCGCAGTTCTGTCTGCACACCAGCTGGTTTTTGTACACCGAGTTCAAGTTCGGCTGGACACCCAAGGACAACGGCTTGTCGTTGTTTGCCGTGGGCATGATGGCCGTGTTGGTGCAGGGCGGCTTGTTGCGCCAGTTCCAAAAGGTCATTCCCCTGCACAAGCTGGTGCGCATTGGCTTGGTGTCGTCTACCGTGGCGTTTGCCGCCTGGGGGGCGGTGCCTGAGGGCTGGATGATGTACGTCGTCATCGCCGCCAATTTGTTTGGCTACATGGTTCAGCCGGGTCTGCAAAGCCTCGTGGCCAATGCCGTTGACCCGACCCGTCAAGGCGAGAGCATGGGTGCGGTGTCGTCCATCAACAGCGTGGCGGCCGTGTTGGGCCCCCTCATGGGCTCGCCCTTGCTGGCCGCTGTGTCGCATTACCCCCATGGCGATTGGCGCGTGGGGGCTCCGTTTTACCTGTGCGCGGCCATCCAGGCCGTGGCCGCCATCATGGGCTTGCGTTACTTCAGCCGAAGCTTCCGTGCCACCGAGCATGGGGCCGCGGCACAAGCCCCTGTTTGAGAACCCGGCTGGCCTGATTCGCCCGTCACGTGTCCCAGCCATTGCCTTCATCTGCATCCAGAGACTTCACCATGCATGACAAGATCCTCATCCTCGACTTCGGCTCACAGGTCACCCAGCTGATTGGCCGCCGCGTGCGCGAGGCCCACGTCTACTGCGAGATCCACCCCAGCGACGTCTCTGATGACTTCATCAAGTCGTTCGCGCCCAAGGGCATCATCTTGTCGGGCAGCCACGCTTCGACCTACGAAGACCACCAACTGCGTGCGCCGCAGGCCGTGTGGGACCTGGGCGTGCCCGTGCTGGGCATTTGCTACGGCATGCAGACCATGGCCGTGCAACTGGGCGGCGAAGTGTCGTGGAGCGACTCGCGCGAATTCGGCTACGCCGAGGTGCGTGCCCATGGCCACACCAAGCTGTTCAATGGCATTGAGGACTTCGCCACGCCCGAAGGCCACGGCATGCTCAAGGTCTGGATGAGCCACGGCGACAAGGTCACCAAGCTGCCCGAAGGCTTCAAGCTGATGGCCTCGACGCCTTCGTGCCCCATCGCTGGCATGGCCAATGAAGAGAAGGGCTACTACGCCGTTCAGTTCCACCCCGAGGTCACGCACACCGTGCAAGGCCACGCCATGCTGACGCGTTTTGTACGCGACATCGCCGGTTGCTCGGGCGACTGGATCATGGGCAACTACATCGACGAAGCCGTGGCGAAGATCCGCGAACAGGTTGGTGACGAAGAGGTCATCTTGGGCCTGTCTGGCGGTGTCGACTCGTCGGTGGCCGCAGCGCTGATCCACCGTGCCATTGGCGACCAGCTCACGTGCGTTTTTGTGGACCACGGCTTGTTGCGCCTCAATGAGGGTGCCATGGTGATGGACATGTTCGCCGGTCGTTTGCACGCCAAGGTCATCCACGTGCAGGCGCAAGAGCAGTTCATGGGCCACCTCAAGGGCGTGACCGACCCTGAGCAAAAGCGCAAGATCATTGGGCGCGAGTTTGTGGAGGTCTTCCAGGCCGAAGCCAACAAGCTCAAGGGTGAAGGCAACAAGGGCGCCAAGTGGCTGGCCCAAGGCACCATTTACCCTGACGTGGTCGAGTCGGGCGGCACGGCTTCCAAGAAGGCCACGATCAAGAGCCACCACAACGTGGGCGGGCTGCCGGCCACACTGGGTCTGAAGCTGCTTGAGCCCCTGCGCGAGCTCTTCAAAGACGAAGTGCGCGAGCTGGGCGTGGCCCTGGGCCTGCCAGCTGACATGGTTTACCGTCACCCCTTCCCAGGTCCAGGCCTGGGTGTGCGCGTGCTGGGCGAGGTCAAGCCTGAATTCGTGTCCTTGCTGCAGCGTGCCGACCACATCTTCATCGAAGAGTTGCGCAAGGCCATTGACCCCGCCACCGGCAAGAGCTGGTACGACCTCACCAGCCAAGCCTTCACCGTGTTTTTGCCCGTCAAGAGCGTGGGCGTGATGGGCGATGGCCGCACCTACGAGTACGTGGTCTCGCTGCGCGCCGTTGAGACCAGCGACTTCATGACCGCCGATTCGGCAGAGCTGCCCTACAGCCTGCTCAAGAAGGTGTCGAGCCGCATCATCAACGAGGTGCGTGGCATCAACCGCGTGGCCTATGACGTGTCGAGCAAGCCGCCTGCGACGATCGAGTGGGAGTGATTGGAGGGCGGTTCACGCCGCCCCCGAACCTATCATGACTGCATAGAAGCCCTTGATGATTCAAGGGCTTTTTCGCATTGATTGTGTTCAGGGCGACCTCTCGTTTCGAGAGACCGCCGGCATGTTGCTGGTCAAGGCAAGCGTGCGCTTCAACGCTGGGTGTCCTATCGAACAGACCTGAAGACACGATCCGCTCAGCCTGAGGTCTCTGCATCAAGGCGACCTCAACATGACCTACCAAAGCGTGAACCCCAACACCGGCGAGGTGCTCAAGAGCTTTGAGCACTTGTCCAATGCGCAGCTCGACAAATCGCTCGCGGCGGCAGAGCATTGCTTCCAGGCTTGGAAACAGAAAAGCTATGCCGAGCGCGCTGTCATCGTCAACAAGGCAGCGGCCTTGTTGCATGCCCATGTCGATGACTTCGCTGTGTTGGAGACAAAGGAGATGGGCAAGCGCATTGACGAGGCGCGCGGTGAGGTCAAGTTCAGCGGCGACATCCTGGCCTATTACGCTGAGCACGCCGAGGCCTTTTTGGCCCCCACCCCAATGCACCCCAAGGTGGGCGAGGCGCACATGGAAAGTTCGCCCATCGGCGTGTTGTTCTGCGTCGAGCCCTGGAACTTTCCTTACTACCAACTCGCCCGCGTGGCGG
>JAVLFO010000728.1:0-6040 GCA_046052805.1 Aquabacterium sp.
GTCAGCAGGCCCAGGGCACAGCGCGTGGCGGTTTGCTTCAAGGTCAAACGCGAGATCAAGCGGGTCATCAGGAGTCTCCAAGCAAGTGGGTGTCCACGGCGGCGCACAGGCCATGCAAGGCCATCCAGCCAATGGCGAAAAGGGTTTCGGCACGCGTGCCAGGCAAGGGCACCCACACGTCGGTGTCGCGCAGCATGGGCCCCAAGGTGCGGGCGGCTTCGCCAGTGAAGGCGATCAGGGTGAGGTCTTGCTCGCGCGCAGCTTCGGTCGCAGCCAGCAGTTCAGGGTCGTCGCGCTCGAGTGAGAACGCCAGCCAGATGTCGCCTGGTTGGCCCAAGGCGCGCACCTGCTGTGTCAACGAGGGCTGCTCGCCACTTTGTGGCGGCGTCAGCGCCAGTGAAGCCAGGGGCGGCCGTTCGCGCCCGATGCCTTGCACCAGCAAGGTGGCGGCGTGGCGCGCCAGCCAGGCGGCTTCGGCTTCACCCGCGCACAGCACTTTGCCGCCCGAGGTGATGGTGTGCATGATGGCCTGGGCGGCGTAGTTCAACTGTTGCGCCAGGCGCTCTGAGGACTGGTAGAGCCAGTCTGCGGTCTCCAGCAGGGGTTGCTGCAGGTAGGCCTGTTGAAATGAGGTGTCCGGCATGTCGCGGATGATATGTCAGGGTCAGCCCTGATCCTGCTGGCGCTGGTTACGAAGCGTCAAAGGCCGCTGGCAGCCACTGCAGAGCTTCGCCATCGATGGCGACCACATCAAAGCGGCACGGGGGCCACTCGCGCAAGGTCATCAGATAGCTTTGTGCGCCCAAAATGCACTTGCGCTGTTTGCCACGGCTCACACTGGCCGCCGCGCCACCGTGGTCGCCGGTGCTGCGCCAGCGCACTTCGACGAACACCAGCGTGCCATCGCGGTCGCGCATGATCAGGTCCACTTCGGCGCCACGGGCGCTGGGGCCGCGCGCCAGCCGATAATTGCGCTCAACCAGCGTCAGACCTTGCCCCAGCAGGTGCTGCAAGGCGCGCTCCTCAGCCTCATCTCCCAGGGATTTTGTCGTGACCTTTGATGTCAACATGCTGCTCCAGGCGGCCCAACAGGTGGCCGGCAGCCAGCAGTATCCCAAAGGCGCGCTCTACCTGGTGGCCACGCCCATTGGCAATTTGGCCGACATGAGCTTGCGTGCGCTGCAGGTGCTGGCGCTGGCCGACGTGGTGGCCTGCGAAGACACCCGCGTGACGGGTGGCTTGCTGCGCCACCTAGGGCTGGACAAGCGCCTGATCGCCGTGCACCAGCACAACGAGGTGGGCGGTGCGCAGGGGGTGGTGGCCTTGCTGCAGCAAGGGCAGCGCGTGGCCTATGTCAGTGACGCCGGCACGCCGGCCGTGTCGGACCCCGGCGCGCACCTGGTCAAGGCCGCGCAGGCTGCCGGTTTGACGGTGGTGCCTTTGCCTGGCGCCAGCAGCGTCACCACGGCCTTGAGTGTGGCGGGCGACACTCAGGCCCACGGCTTCCACTTTCTGGGCTTTTTGCCGCCCAAGGCCCAGGCCCGTCAAGCCGCCTTGCGCGAGGCGCTGGGCAAGCCGCAAAGTGTGGTGTTGTTCGAGGCACCGCACCGCATCGAGGCCCTGGCCGCTGATCTCTTGGCCACGTCGCCCGAGGGTCGCGTCACCGTGTGCCGCGAGTTGACCAAGCAGTTTGAAGAGATTGCCACCGTCGACATCGTTGGTTTGCCCGACTGGGTCAAGGCCAACGCCAACCGCCAGCGTGGTGAGTTTGTGCTGGTGGTCCATGCGCAGCCCCACACCCAGGCCGCGCCGGGCGAGTCGCCCGCCGTTCAGGCATTGCTCCAGGTCTTGGTGGCCCACCTGCCTGTCAAGCAGGCGGCCGCCTTGGTGGCAGACGTGCTGGGCTTGCCGCCCAAGGCTTTGTACGACCAGGCACTGCAGGTCAGAAAAGACGACAACCTCGGGTAAACCGAATAACCCACAGGTTGTGTTTCGTCAAAAACACCCCTTGTGTGCGGGTGGGTGTGAACCCTCGGTTTGCGCATTTGCCCATGGCGGCCTGCGCAACGCTTCCCGAACAATGGATGCCAGCAGCCCACACGAGCTGCATCCATTTAGGAGAGCTTGATGAACACCACCACCATCCGTCGTATCTGCACCGCTGCTGCCGTTGTGGCTGCTGCTGCCACCGCCGTCCCTGCGCAGGCCCAATTGCTGTCGAACTTGTTCGGCGGCGCTTCCAAAACCAAGAACCCCATCGTGTTGGTGCACGGTTTCATTGGCTTTGACAACGTCCTGGGCATCCAGTATTTCTACGGCATCTCTGAGGCCCTGCGCAAAGACGGCGCCACGGTCTACATCGCTTCGGTCAACCCTTCGCAAACCACCGAGTTCCGCGGTGAGGAGCTGGTTCAGCAAATGAAGCAGTGGGCCGCCAAAGACGGCGTCAAGAAGTTCAACCTGATCGGCCACAGCCACGGCGGCCCCACCGTTCGTTACGCGGCAGGCACCGTGCCCTCGATGGTCGCCAGCGTCAGCACCATGGCCGGCACGCACTTTGGCTCCAAGGTTGCTGACGAAATCGGCGCGCACACCACGCCAGATGGTGGCTTCGACAAGCTGGCCACAGCCGGTTTGCAATTGATCGGCTGGTTGTCCGGCAATGGCACCTACAAGCAAGCCGACCTGCTGACCGCACTGAGCTCACTGAGCACCGAAGGCTCGGCCAAGTTCAATGCCAAGTTCCCTGTTGGCGCGCCCACCACCGCCTGCGGCAGTGGTCCTGAAGTGGCCAGCATCGCCGGCAACAGCATGCGCTGGTATTCGTTCTCTGGTACTTCGGTCAAGACCAACGGCTGGGACATCTCCGATGCCATCCTGTCTTACACCGGTGACTACTTCAAGGGCGAGGCCAACGACGGCCTGGTGTCGCAGTGCTCGAGCCATTGGGGCAAGGTCATCAAAGACAACTACACCTGGAACCACCTGGACGAGATCAACCAAGTTCTGGGCACCATCGGCAAGGACTCACCTGATCCTGTGGCTTTCTACAAGCAGCACGCCAACCGCCTGAAGTTGTCGGGCCTGTGATCTGAGCGGATCCTCGCCGCCTGTCGAGGGTGGCCCCGTGCCACCGTCACTTTCAAGACCCTCCGTGTGAGGGTCTTTTTCATGGTGTCGCCGGGCGCAAGTGCCGCTTCTCAGATGGCTACGCCTGACGGGTGGGATTTCTTTGCAACAGGTTATGCCTGCTGTGGGAGCGCGGTTTCCCTCGAAGTCGGGATTGCCCTCGCAAATAATGCACCTCATTTAACGAAACTTCATGTTCCCGAACACCCATGAACGGCCAGCACGCTGACTGCGAAGGCCAACAGGAGATACAGCATGAAATCGAAATGGACACTCAAGGCGCTGTGCGCCACCCTCGCCGTCACTGGCGCCTCTCTGCTGGCCGTGCCCGCTGCCCATGCCGGCACCTTGGCCAAGACACAGTACCCCCTGGTGCTGGTTCATGGCTTCATTGGCTTTGACAACGTCCTGGGCATCCAGTATTTCTACGGCATCTCTGAAAAGCTGCGCAGCGAAGGCGCCACGGTCTACATCGCTTCGGTCAACCCTTCGCAAACCACCGAGTTCCGTGGGGAAGAGCTGATTCAGCAAATGAAGCAGTGGGCTGCCAAAGACAGCGTCAAGAAGTTCAACCTGATCGGCCACAGCCACGGCGGACCCACCGTTCGTTATGCAGCGGGCACTGTGCCCTCGATGGTCGCCAGCGTCAGCACGATGGCCGGTACGCACTTTGGCTCCAAAGTCGCTGATGCGATCGGTGCTGGCACCACGCCCGGCGGTGGCTTTGACCAAACCGCCACGGCTGGCCTGAAGCTCATCTCCTGGCTGACCGGCAACAAGACCACCAGCAGCACCGACCTGCTGACCGCCCTGAGTGCCCTGAGCACCGAAGGCGCAGCCAAGTTCAACGCCAAGTTCCCCGTCGGCGCCCCGACCACCACCTGCGGCACCGGCCCTGAAGTGGCCAGCATCGCTGGCAACAGCATGCGCTGGTATTCGTTCTCGGGTACCTCGGTCAAGACCAACAGCGGCGACATCTCTGATGCCATCTTGTCTTACACCGGCGACTACTTCAAGGGCGAAGCCAACGACGGTTTGGTGTCGCAGTGCTCCAGCCATTGGGGCAAGGTCATCAAAGACAATTACACCTGGAACCACCTGGACGAGATCAACCAAGTCTTCGGTGCCATCGGCAAGGGTGCGCCTGACCCAGTGGCCTTCTATGTCCAGCACGCCAACCGTCTGAAGTGGGCTTTCCTGTGATCCACTGATCTTGATGCGCCCGTGGCCGGCGCATGCGATCAAAAGGTCGATCCCGCAATCAAGGGGGATCGACCTTTGTCATTGGTCAGCCTGGGCATTTGCCCTCTGAGCACATTGCCCAGGGCGACGGAATAATCGGCGAGCGGCATACGGGCCAGGTCCCGTCATGATGCGGCCAACAAAGAGTTCACAACAGAAAGCGTGTGATGCAATTGCGTGGATGGATGGCAGCTGCGGCTGCCGTGATGGTGCTGGGGGCTGCGGCCACCTGGACCTACAAGAACAAAGCCAGCGACGCGGCTGGCCATGGCGCTGGCGCCCCCGGTGCTGTCGAAGGCGGTTGGGCCTTGCTGGACAAAGCCCATCAGGCGGCAGACCAAGGGGCGCCCAGCGTGGCGCTCAGCCCAGAGCAAGTGCGCACCAAGCTGTTCAAAGAAGGCTCTTTCGTGGGCACAGAGCCCGCCGGCGACTGGTGTGTGGTGGGCGGCAAGCTCAAGGCCTGCCCCGAATTGCGCAAGCGCTTTGAGTACTACATCTTGGGTCTGGGTGAAGTCTCCATTGGCGACATCAAAGCCCTGGTGGCCGACGAAGCTCGCCGTGCCCATGGCGACCAAGCCTGCGCCGACATCATGGCCATGTGGGACAAGTACTGGCAACTGCGCACCTACCCATGGCGCAACCAATTTGTCCAGTCCGACCGCAGCACTTGGATGGCGGTGTTTGATGAGCAGCGCAGCGTGCGACGTCAAATCCTCGGCGAAGACTGGGCCAAAGCCTTTTTTGAAGACGACGAAAAAAGCTTCAAGCAGTACTACGCCCAACTTGAATCAGGGCAGCCTGCACCGCTGGACCCCGGCGAGCCCGTGCCCCAAATGGCGCCCGGCAAAGACCCCGCTGCGGTGCGCGCCGAACGTGTCGCCCGCTATGGCGAAGCCGCCGCTGACCGCCTGGCCAAGGCAGACGAAGAATGGGCCGATTGGGAGCGTCGCCTGGCGGCAGCTCGCACCGAGTGGGATCGCCTCAAAAACGCCAGCAACCTCTCCGAGGCGCAGCGCCGCCAAGAAATGGACGCCTACGTCAAGGCCAACTTCAAAGGCGAAGAGCCCTTGCGTGTGCAAGCCTTGCTGCATCTTTGAGTACCGCATCTCCATGACGGCCCACGGGCCTGCGCCCATGCCTACAATCAACCCATGATCGCAGTCGACGCCACCATTGCCCGCCTCCACACCGCACGCGAGCTCTTGCTCACCCCGTTCGGCCTGGACGAGTCCACCTTGCTCAAGGCCCTCAAGGTCATCACGGAGCACCGCGTGGACGACGCGGACCTGTACTTCCAGTACACCCGCAGCGAAGGTTGGAGCCTCGAAGAGGGCCTCGTCAAGTCCGGCAGCTTTGGCATCGACCAAGGTGTGGGCGTGCGTGCCATCGCCGGCGAGAAAACCGCGTTTGCCTACTCCGATGACATCTCCGAAGCCGCCTTGCTCGACGCGGCCCGAACCGTGCGCACCATTGCCGCAGCAGGCCAAAGCCGCCGCGTGAAGGTGGGCGAACACCGCGTCGCCGCCAGCCGCAGCCTCTACCCTGCGTTCGACCCCATTGCCTCGATGGACAGCGCAGCCAAAGTCGCCCTGCTCGAAAACGTCGAAAAACGCGCCCGGGCCAAAGACCCGCGCATCGTGCAAGTCATGGCCGGACTCGGCTGCGAGTA
>JAVLFO010000729.1:0-1800 GCA_046052805.1 Aquabacterium sp.
AAGGGGTGGTGCAGCAAGCAATCGTGGTGACGCAGGTGCTCGAACATGCCGCCGTGCTCAGGCAGGCTGGCGGGCCACCCCGCGCGGTAGGGCGGGAAACGCAGCTGATCGGCGTCGACCTGGTCAATCAGTTGGGTCAGGCGCACCAGGTTGACCGGACCGTTGACCCGGAACAAAGACGCCTCGGGCAAGCTGAACTGCTCCAGCAAAAAGTCCGACAGGTCTTTGGGGCAGCTGCGCACCACCTCCATGCGAACCGACTGCCCGAACTGGCGGGTGCTCATCTTCGAACGCAGGGCCAGACGCAGGTCGGTGACGTCGTCCTCATCGACTTCGATGTCGGAGTCCCGCGTGAGCCGGAACTGTGAGAACGCCTTGATCTCGCGCCCAGGGAACAGCTCATCAAGATGCGACCGGATCACGCTGGATAGCAACACGAAACTCTGCTGCCCTGGCTCGCACAGATGCGCGGGCAGGCGAATGACCCGGGGCAGCACGCGAGGGATGCGCACGATGGCGATGTCGTTGTCGCGGCCAAACGCATCACGCCCGCCCAAGCGCACGATGAAGTTCAGCGTCTTGTTGGCCACCTGCGGGAAGGGGTGCGAGGGGTCCAGCCCGATCGGCACCAACAAAGGCTGCACCTGTTTGCGGAAGAAGCTGGCCACCCATTCGCGCTGTGCCGCGTTGCGGTCTGCATGGTTGAGCACGAACACACCGGCCTGACGCAAAGCAGGGCCAAGCACCTCGTTGAACACCACGTACTGGTCTTCGACCAGCTGGTGTGCTTCGCGCGCCACATCAGCGATGTATTGGGGGCCAATGCCGGTGCCGTGCGTCTTAGAGGCTTCCAACACATCGGCGTAGCGCACCTCGAAAAACTCATCGAGGTTGGACGACACGATGCAGATGTAGCGCAAGCGTTCCAGCAGCGGAACGTCTTCTCGCTGGGCCTGAGCCAGCACCCGGCGGTTGAACTCAAGGATGGCCTGCTCGCGGCTCAACAATTTCAAACGCGGGGAACCTGACACCGATGAACACCTTTTTTAGACACTGCATTCCGCACAGTCATAGCGCGGTGCTTTGAGTCTAGACCGGCAGGTGCCCCAGTTTGATGACAGGCGTGTGTCAGTGCGCCGATTCCCAATTGGGGCCCGACCCCACCTCGGCCAAAAGGGGGACACGCAGCTGGGCCACACTGGCCATCAAGCGCGGCACTTCGGCCTTGACCCAATCCAGCTCGGCGTCGGGCACCTCCAGCACCAACTCGTCATGCACCTGCATGATCATGCGCGACGCCCTGCCCTGCGCATCCAGCGCGTCTTGCACAGCCACCATCGACAGCTTGATCAGGTCGGCCGCCGTGCCCTGCATGGGCGCGTTGATGGCCGCGCGCTCGGCACCGGCGCGGCTGGGGCCATTGGCGCTGTTGATCTCGGGCAACCACAGGCGTCGGCCAAACACGGTCTCCACATAACCCTGCGCTTTGGCCAGGGTGCGGGTGTCGTCCATGTAGCGCTTCACACCGGCAAAGCGGTTGAAGTAGCGCTCGATGTAAGACGACGCCGCCGAGCGTTCGATGCCCAGGTTCTTGGCCAGGCCAAAAGCACTCATGCCGTAAATCAAACCAAAGTTGATGACCTTGGCGTAGCGCCGCTGCTCGCTGGAAACCTCGTCCACCGGCACGCCAAACACCTCGCTGGCGGTCGCCTTGTGCACGTCCAGCCCTTCGGCAAAGGCCCGCAGCAGGTTCTCGTCTTGCGAGATGTGGGCCATGATGCGCAGCTCGATCTGCGAGTA
>JAVLFO010000730.1:0-7378 GCA_046052805.1 Aquabacterium sp.
GGCTTGGGTGGGGCTGCACGCACGGGTGTTTGAACGGCCTGCACGGGCGCGGCTTGGCGAGGTGCAGGCACCGGCGCCAGCACTTCAGACAGGTCACCGGCCAGGTCCACCGTGGTCGAGACCTTGGATGGCTGGGCCTTGGGCAGGGCAAAGCGTTGTTGCAGCTGCTCTTCGGGGCTGGCAGCCAGCGCGGGCTCGGTGCGGGCCTGCATGGCGACCTGACGGCGCTTGAGCATGCGTTCGCGCACATAGTCCTGGAAGGACAAGGTGCTCATGGCCAGCTGCTTGACGTCGTCTTGCACGGTGCTGGCCAGGTTGGCCACCGCCTGGCGCGCGCCTTGAGCGCTTGACTTCTTGGCCGGCGCCGGCTCACCCATGGGCAGGCTGACGGGCTCTTGGCGCAGCGATGCGGCAGCCTCGTCGCGGCTGGCTTGGGCATGCGTCTCGATCGAGGGCACGCTGTCCGAGGCCATGGCCAGGATCTCTATGCCGCCTTCGGTGGCCGGCTTGGTCGACAACACGATGGCGTCATCACCAAAGGCCGCCTTGACCTTTTGCATGGCCTCGCGGGAATTACGTCCAGTAAAGCGTTTGACGTTCATGCCTGGCCTCCGATCAGGGTACCGATGCGAATGGAATGGGTCTCAGGAATCTCGCTGTGACCCAGCACCTTCAGGCGCGGTGCAGCGCGTTTGAGCAAGCGGGCAACCGAAGGCCGGATGGCATCGGGCACCAACAGACAGGCCGGGTGGCCCATGTTTTCTTGTCGCGAGGTGGCTTCGGCCGCCTGGCGGGTGAGGTGGTCGGCCACGCCAGGGTCCAACATGGGGCCACTGGGCGAGGTCAAGGCCTGGGTGAGCAGGCGTTCCAGATCAGGCTCGATGGCGATCACGTCAAGTTCTTTGACGGGGCCGTAGATCTGCTGGACGATGGCTGGAGCCAGGCCCACACGGATGCGGCGGGCCAGCTCGGCGGGGTCGTTGACGATGTTGGGGCTGGCTGCAGCGTGCTCGGCCATGGCCTCGATGATCGAGCGCATGTCGCGGATGTGCACCCCCTCTTCCAGCAGCAGCTGTAGGAGTTTTTGCAAGGTGGCGATGCCGATCATTTTGGGTACAACGTCTTCGATGAGTTTGGGAGCCAGCTTCGTCACATGCTCAACCAGCTGTTGGGTCTCTACCCGGCCCAGCAACTTGGCTGCGTGAAGTTGCATTAAGTGTGAAAGATGGGTGGCCACCACAGTCGAGGGATCAACCACGGTGTAGCCCGCCATTTGCGCGACATCTTTTTGGCGTTCTTCGACCCACACCGCAGGCAGGCCAAAAGCGGGGTCAATGGCTTGGGTGCCAGCGATCGGGTTGGTGACATGCCCGGGGTTGATCGCCATCAACATGTTCGGGTAAACCTCGCCCTCACCCACCACGGCGCCACGCAATGTGATGCGGTAAAAGCTGGGTTTGAGCTCCAGGTTGTCCTTGATGTGAACCGATGGCGGCAAGAAGCCGACCTCTTGCGCAAACTTGCGGCGAACACCCTTGATGCGGTTGAGCAAATCGCCGCCACGGTCTTTGTCCACCAGCTGGATCAGGCGGTAGCCCACTTCCAGGCCGAGGGTGTCGATGGGCTGCAGGTCTTCCCAGCTGGCTTCGCCATTGGGGTTGGCCACTTCGGCGGCGGTTTTCTCGACGGGCTTGGGGGCGTTGCGCTCGGCCTCTTGGCGCTCGGCCATGCGCCAGGCGGCGTAGCCCAGGCCCACGCCCATGGGCAAAAAGACAAAGCTGGGCATGCCGGGGATCAGACCCATGATGGTGACGATGCCCGCCGAGACGCCCATGACCTTGGGGTTCTGGAACATCTGGCCCATGATCTGGCCGCCCACGTCCTTGTCTTTGCCGACGCGAGAGACGACCATCGCCGAGGCCACCGAGATCAGCAAACCGGGGATCTGCGCGACCAGCGCGTCACCCACCGCCAACAGCACATACGAGCTGGCCGCATCGCCGGGCGACATGTCGTGCTGGGTCACGCCGATCACAAAGCCACCAATGACGTTGATGAACAAGATCAGGATGCCGGCGATGGCGTCGCCACGAACGAACTTGGAGGCACCGTCCATGGAGCCGTGGAACTCGGCCTCTTCACCCACCTCGCGGCGGCGGCGCTTGGCCTCAGGCTCATCGATCAGGCCGGCGTTCAGGTCGGCGTCAATGGCCATCTGTTTGCCGGGCATGGCGTCCAGGGCAAAACGGGCGCCCACTTCAGCGATCCGCTCGGCGCCCTTGGTGATCACCACAAAGTTGATCACCACCAAGATGGCGAACACGATCAAACCGACAGCAAAGTTGCCACCGATCAGGAAGTGGCCGAAGGACTCGATCACCTGACCGGCCGCGCCCGTGCCCGTGTGGCCGTGCAGCAGCACGACGCGGGTCGAGGCCACGTTCAGCGACAAACGCAACAAGGTGGTCAGCAGCAGCACCGACGGGAAGGCCGCGAAGTCCAAGGGGCGCAGCATCGTGGCGGCCACCATCATCACCATCAAGGCGGTGAGGATGTTGAACGTGAAAAACAGGTCCAGCATGAACGGCGGCAGCGGCAAGACCATCAGCGCCAGCACGGCCACCACCACGAGGGGCGCGGCCATGACCTGCAGGTTTTTGTCTTGCCCGCCCAGTGCGGCTTGCAGCTTCAACAGCATCGGGTTCATGCGTCAGTCTCCGGGTCCATCGCGGCCTTGCGGCCCTTGGCAGATGCGGGGTTGTGCGGGTCGAGCTCAGCCGGCACGTGCAGATCAGGCAAGTTGCCTGGCATCGGGGTCTTGCCAGTCAAGGCATTGCGCAACTGGAAGACGTAAGCCAGTACCTGCGCCACCGCGCTGTACAGGGCCACAGGCACTTCCATGTCGACTTCGGTGTTGGCGTACAAGGCACGCGCCAGCGGGGGGGCTTCGAGCACGGGCACGCGGTTCTCGGTGGCCACGTCGCGGATCTTGAGCGCCAGCAGGTCCAGGCCTTTGGCCACCACGCGCGGGGCGCCCATGGAGGCTTCGTCGTACTTCAAGGCCACGGCGTAGTGGGTGGGGTTCATCACCACCAGGTCGGCTGTGGGCACGGCGGCCAGCATGCGCTTGCTGGCCATCTCGCGCATGCGCTGCTTGATGCGGCCTTTGACCTCGCCATTGCCTTCTTGCTGCTTGTATTCCTCCTTGACCTCTTGGTGGCTCATCTTCATGCGCTCCATGAACATGAAGCGCTGCAGGGGCCAGTCGATCAAGGCAAACGCCGCCATCACCAACAGCATGGAGCCCAGCACCTCGCCCAGCGTCATGCCCACATCGTGGATGGCCGAGGGCAGCGGTTGGGCCAGCAAGCCCACCATGTGGGGCCAGGCCTTGTACAAGAACATCGCGCCCGCCGCACCCAGCACCAGACCCATGGCACTGGCCTTGAGCGCATCGATCATCTGGCGCTTGGAAAACACATTGGCGATGCCCGACAGCGGGTTGAGCTTGCCAAAGTTGGGCGCCACCACCTTGAAGGACATCACCCAGCCACCGGCCAACACGCTGGCGGCCACCGAGGCCAAGGCAATGCCCGAGGCAAAGGGCACGATCATCATCAAGGCCTGGGTGGACCAGGTGCTCAGGCGCTCCAGCATCACGTCGCCGTTGGCCACCGAGCGGGCGTCAAAGCGCAGACCGCTGCTCAAAGTGGCCTGCATTTGCTGCATCCACAAGGGGGTCAAAGACATCAAAACACCCGTGGCCGCCAAGATCACCAGGAAGTGACCCAGGTCCTTCGAGCGGACGACCTGGCCATCTTCTTTGGCTTTTTTCAGTTTCCGCGCCGAGGCGGGTAACTGCTTGTCTTGGGAGCTGTCGTCGGACATGGTGGGCTGGATGGACTGCGGGTTGAATCCATTCTTGGCCAGCGCCCGGAATTCTTTAGCGGGATAAGCGGGGTGCCCAACGGGCTATTCGGCCCGCGTTTTGCGTGGTGCAACAAGCCTGGGTGCGCCGCGTGACGAACTGCACACACCGGCTTGTCGCTGATCTGATGGCGTTTGACGCTGATTGGCAGGCAAGCGCGCCGCTTTTCACCGCCTTCTACCCCAAGCGCTCTGTCTAGGATCTGACCATGACCGAGACCACCGCCTACCAACGCCACATCGCCGACATGCTCGGGCGAGGCCAAGCACTGGCGCAGCAGGTGGTCGAACAGACTCAGCAGGCGCTGCGCGCCAGCAGCACCGACATCGCGCTGGCCAACGACCGGCAGCTCTTGTTCCAGGTGGCGCAAGCGGTGCACCAGCACCGCAGCGCGTGGGCCACCCAAATGGCCAGCGGCTTGCACGCCGAGGCCACCGCCGTGACGCAAGACACCGCACTGCAACCCAAAGCCAGTGCCCCTGTCTCGCTCAGCGAGCTCACCCTGGTCGATGAAGCCCAGGCCGAGCAGGCCATCGAGATCTCACGCACCGTGCAACTCATTGATCTGGCTGCCGAGTGGGAGCTGCGCGAGCTGAACGCCATGAGCATGGCGCTGCAAGGGCAGACCCAGCTGCGCGGCGACCAACACCCGTTCCAGCCTGCAGTCTACGCCCGCGCCCTGAGCAGCGCCGTGGCCAGCCTGAAGTTGCCTTTGCCTGAGCACCACATGTTGCTGCGGGTGAGCGGGCGCGAGATGGCCAAGCTCTTGCAAGCGATGTTTGGCCAAGTCTGCCAAAGCCTGCGCCAGCAGGGCCACCAAGCGCTGCCCTACCAGGCCCCCAAGGTGCCGCGCCCACCGCCACCTTCCAGCGTCAACGTGACCCAGCCCGGTGCGCTGGACAGCGTGCGCCAGCGCCTGGCCGTCGAAGGGCGCGACATGCCCACAGCCAGCGCACCTGCCCAATCGGCGCAACTGGTGACGAGGCTGTTCGCGCAGATGGCCGCCGACGAGACCTTGCCTGAGCCACTCAAAGCGCTCATGGCCACGCTGCAACCCGCCATGGTCACCCTGGCGCAGCACGACCCGCACCTGCTGCGCACCGACCAGCACCCCGCCTGGCGCTTGGTCAATGAGCTGTCGAGCCAAGCGTGCGGCTATGCCGAAACCGACCTGGCCGGCTTGAACGCCTTGGCGGCCTACATGCAGCCGCGCCTGTCGGCCATCACCGACAGCCAAGGGCACGAACGCGCCCCTTTTGAGCAAGCCTTGCGCGACGCGCTCAACTTCATCGCCCGACACAGCCAGCGCGACCTCAGCCACAGCCAGCCCGCTTTGGCCGAGTTGCAGGTGGCCGACCACCGCCTCTCGCTGCGCCCCATCTTGCAACAACAGGTTGAACAGCAGCTCAGTGGCACACGCATCAGCTCGCGCATTGCCCAGTTCTTGACCGGCCCCTGGGTGGACGTGATCACTCACGCCATGGCCCATGGCAGCGAAGACGGTGACGAGGCCCAGGCCATGCTGTGCACCGTCGATGACCTGCTGCAAAGCCTGACGCGCCCCAGCACCCTGGCTGAGCGCGACGCCCTGAGGCACATGCTGCCCGACCTGATCCCCCGACTGCAACATGGCATGCGCCTGATCGCCCTGCCCGCTCAGGCCCAAGAGGCGGTGCTGGACGAGTTGATGGCCACGCACAGCCGCTACCTGCGTGCCACCCCGCGCCCGAGCACACCGCCCGCCGAGCTGACGCCGCAAGAGCTGGTGCAACGCATGCGCGACGAGATGGCCGCTGACAGCCAATGCTCATCGGTCACGACGCAAACGCCCATCGAGCGTCCCATTGACACCAGCGTAGGCAGTCTGCCCACGGTCCCGATGCGCTATGAGAGCGACGCCCTTGGCACCGCGCACAGTGAAGCGCCAGCGCAAACCCAAGCCTGGCTGGATTCATTGGATGCGGGCCAGTGGTGCAAGCTGTGTCTGCGTGGCCAATGGACCACCGCGCACCTGATGTGGATCAGCGCCAACCGGCGCTTTTTCATGTTCAGCAGCAAGGGCGAACAAACGCTCCACCCCATGGGCAGCCTGGCTTTGCAACGCCTGCGCGCCGCCGGCCTGGCGGCCAGCCTGCAAGAGCGCAGCGCCATGCAAAGGGCGGTGGACAGCCTGCTGCAAAACCTCGACGACTGAGGCCAACGCCTCGGCAGCGACCTGAGCCGCCGGGAACCGGCCGGGCTTCAGTCCATCGTCGAGGGCACCACTGTCCACTGCTGACGCACCTCATTGGCGCTGTTGACGCTCTCAAGGTGGACTGGGAAACCCCACAACCGCGCCACGTGCTTGAGCACCTCGCGCGTGCCATCGTGCAGCGGCCGGCTGTTGTGCTGGGCGTGGCGCAGGGTCAACGATCGGTCGCCACGCAGGTTCACGCTCCACACCTGGATGTTGGGCTCGCGCGAGCCCAGGTCGTACTGGCGAGACAAGGATTCGCGCAACGCGCGGTAACCCAGCTCGTCATGGATGGCGCTGACCTCGTACTCGCTTTCCTTCTCGTCATCGTGGATGGCGAACAGACGAAAATCGCGCATCACCTTCGGGCTCAGGTACTGGCCAATGAAGCTCTCGTCCTTGAAGTTGCGCATGGCGTAGTCCAGCGTGGGCAGCCAAGCCAAGTCTTCCTTGGGCTTGCCTTCGGCACAACCGGCAAAGTCAGGGAACCACAGGCGGTCTTCTTCGGTGGGCTTTTCGCAAATGCGCTTGAGGTCGGTGTACATCGCAAAGCCCAGCGCGTACGGGTTCAGGCCGCTGTAAGCGCGGTGCCCCACCGGCGGCTGGAACACCACATTGGTGTGCGACTGCAGCCACTCGATCATGATGCCGTCGTGCAGGTGCCCGTCGTCGTACATGGTGTTGAGCAGCGTGTAATGCCAGAACGTGGCCCAGCCTTCGTTCATCACCTGCGTTTGGCGCTGCGGGTAAAAGTACTGCGCCACCTTGCGCACAATGCGCACGATCTCGCGCTGCCAAGGCTCCAGCAACGGCGCGTTCTTTTCAATGAAGTACAGCAGGTTTTCTTGCGGCTCAGACGGGAAGCGCTTGACCGTTTCCTCTTCAGGGCGGTCGGCACGGCGCGGCAAGGTGCGCCACAGGTCATTAACCTGCTGCTGCAGATACGACTCGCGCTCTTCGCGGCGGGCCAACTCCTTGTCGAGCGAGAGCTTGCCCGGGCGGCGGTAGCGGTCCACGCCGTGGTTCATCAGCGCGTGGCAGGAGTCGAGCAGCTCTTCCACGGCGTCCACGCCATGGCGCTCTTCACAGCGCGCCACGTAGTTCTTGGCGTAGACCAGGTAGTCGATGATCGAGCCCGCATCTGTCCACATCCGGAACAGGTAATTGCCCTTGAAGAAGCTGTTGTGGCCATAGGCCGCATGCGCGATCACCAAAGC
>JAVLFO010000731.1:0-1562 GCA_046052805.1 Aquabacterium sp.
CACCAGGGGCGTGTGCAGGTAGTGCGGCGTGGGCAAGCCCAGCCAGCCTTGCAGCGCGATTTGCCGTGGCGTGTTGTCGGTGAGGTCTTGTCCCCGAACGATGTGGGTGATGCCTTGTGCGGCATCGTCCACCACCACAGCCAATTGGTAGGCCCACAGGCCATCGGCGCGCTTGACCACGAAGTCGCCGACGGCTTCGGCCAGGCCTTGCGTTTGCGGGCCCAGCCTGCGGTCTTGCCAGTGCACGAGGTCGTGCGGGGCATCGGGCGCTTGGGCGCGCCAGGCGCGTGCAGCTTTGCCAGCCAAGCCACCCTGCTCGGGGCGGCAGGTGCCGGGGTAGACCAGGTCACCGTGCCTGGGTTTGACGCGTCCCAGCGCCGCATTGGCTTGCGCGATGTCGCTGCGGGTGCAGGCACACGGGTAGGCGTGGCCTGTGCTGACCAGGTGGTCCAGCGCGGTTTGGTACAGCGCATCGCGTTGGCTTTGCCAGATGGGTGTCGCATCGGGCGTCAGGCCGCAGGTGGCCAGTTGCTGCAAGATGATCTCGTCGGCACCCGCCACGCAGCGGGGCAGGTCCACATCTTCGATGCGCACCAGCCACTGGCCGCCGTGCGCGCGGGCGTCCAGCCAGCTCGCCAGGGCCGCGACCAGCGAGCCGGCATGCAACGGGCCCGTTGGCGAAGGGGCGAAGCGCCCGACGTAGCGCGCACCGTTGCCCGCGCTCACGCCGACTGCTGTGGCAGAGGCGCTCACAGCAACAGCCCCTCGTGCAGGTCCAGCAAGGCGTGTCGTGTGGCGGGGCTGCTCAATTGGTGCAGCCACCAGGTCAGTGCCATGCCAGGTGGCATGCCGCCTTGACGCCAGGCGTAGTGGGTGCGCGCCACGCGCGGCGGTGCCTCAACCTCTTTGCGCACCAGCCGCCCCGAAGCAATGTGTGGCCTCACCATGGGCTCGGGCAGGTAGCCGCAGCCCAGCCCGCGCAGCAGAGCTTCCAGCTTGGCGCCCATGGAGGGCAGGGTGAGCACGTCCTGTCCGGGCAAGATGCCCACGGTCATGGGCGTCAGGCCGCGCGCCGTGTCGGACACCGCGATGATGCGGTGCTGCGCCAGCAAGGCGCCCGACAAAGGGGTCGGGGCGGTGGCCAGCGGATGGTGAGGCGCCACCGTGAGTACGAACTCAAGTTCACCAATCAGCTCGCAGCGCACATCGGTGCTGTTGACGCGGTCGGCGGGCACGCCAATGGCCAGGTCGGCTTGCCCCGACACCAGCGCTTCCCATGTGCCTGTCATCACCTCGCTGCGCATGCGCAGCCGTGTGGGCGGCTTGAGCGCATAAAAGGCCTCCATCAGGTCAAACACCGCATGCGGCGCAATGGCCTTGTCGACGGCCACGGTCAGCTCGGCCTCCCAGCCCGAAGCCACACGCTTGACCCGGTTGGCCACCGCGTCCATTTGCTGCAACAGCAAGCGGCCTTCGCGCAGCAACTCGTCGCCAGCCGCCGTGAGGCGGGCTTGGCGGCTGCTGCGGTCGAACAGCAGGACGTCCAGGGCGTCTTCGAGTTG
>JAVLFO010000732.1:0-4435 GCA_046052805.1 Aquabacterium sp.
TCCATCTGCGGGGAAGGCTTGCCCGAGCGCAATGCGCACACAGTCGCCGCGAGCCAGCGCAGACAAGGGCACCGACTCGGTTGGCGCCAGCGCCCAGTTGGCCGATGGATGTGACGCAGCACCGTCTGCCGCGAGCCGATCAACGGCCTCCGGCAAGCGCACGCACAAGGACTCCAAAGACTCGGTGACCTTTTCGCGGGCGCGCCCTTCCAGCCAGCGCCCGGCCAGCAAAAACGTCACGAACATGGTCAGCGAGTCGAAGTACACCTCGTGACCCAACACAGCTTGGCCACCAAAAGCGGCGCCTGTGCTGGTGATGAAGGTGGCGGCGATGCCCACCGCGACCGGGGTGTCCATGGCCACCCTGCCCTGCATGGCCGCACGCCACGCCCCCTCGAAAAACGGCCGACAAGAAAACAGCATGACCGGCAGACTCAGCACCCAGCAGGCCCAGTTCATGAGGTTCCACAGATCAGGCGGGATCGCACCCGGGCCTGCCACATATTGCGGCAGCGTGATCATCATCACCTGCATCATGCAAAACGCAGCCACCGACAAGCGCCATGTCAGCTTTCGGCGCTCGCGCAAACGCTCGTGCCCCGCTCGTGCAGCGCCATCAGGCCAAGCCTGGTAGCCCACAGCTTGCACCGCTGCGACCAGATCGGCCATTTGCACCCGGGCCGGGTCGAGCAAAATGCGGGCACGCTGAGTGGCCGATTGAACCTGCACCTCGCTGACGCCCGGCACCGCCCGCAACACGCCTTCGATGGTCATGGCACAGGCGGCACAGTACATGCCTGACAAACCCAAACCGATGCGGCGCAGTCGGCTGCCCAATGGCGCTTCAACGATGCACTGCGACATCAGATCGGGGTCATTGAGCCCCGCCACCTGCGCAGCGCTCAAGGCCGGCAGGGGTGGGAGAGGCTCGATGCTGACACCGGTGACAGGAGCGATCATGGCAGTGAAGATACAGTCGGCGATGTGCGCGGCTTGGGTGTGTGCAACGGCAAGCACCAATGGCACAAAGGCCACCGGCGCATTGTGATGAATGTAGAGGGTTTACCCTGGAAAGGCGAGAGAGCGATGACGTCGATTGTGGTTGAGCGTGCTTGGGACAGGTGGCTGCACTTTGTTGGCATCGCCTTGATGGCAGCAACGCTGGGGGCCGCCTCTTGCGGCGCGTCGGCGCAAGAGCGCGCTCAGCATTTGCCGAGCATCACGCTGAATGCCGGTATGCACATCATCAAGGCAGAAATCGCCCTGACCCCACAGGAGCATGAAATTGGTTTGATGTACCGCAACAGCATGCCAGCCAACGAAGGCATGTTGTTTGCCTTCGATCGGCCCGGGCAGCAGTGCTTTTGGATGAAGAACACGCTCCTGCCGCTGGCCGTGGCATTTGTGGCGGACGACGGCACCATCGTCAACCTCGACGAGATGAAGCCCCAGACGCTCGACCCGCACTGCTCGACCAAAGAGGTGCGCTTTGTGCTGGAGATGAACAAAGGCTGGTTCACCAAGCGAGGCATCAAGGCGGGCGACAAACTGCGCGGACGCCCGTTTGACACCCCCCACTGACCGCCGAAGGCCCCCCACTCAGTGCGTTTTGGCCGCGATCCGTTCGCGAATTTGCGGCAAGGCCATCAAAGCCGCCTCGCGGCCCGCCAGGATGGCCAGTCGGCGCGCACTGAAATCGGTGCTGCCCACCCCTTCGAGCTTGGGCCTGATCACCACATCGGCGTCTTCCAGTTCCAACTGGCTGATGGCCCGCCCCATGATGTTGAAGGTTTGCATGATGATGTCGACCGCGCCTTTGGTCGGCTGCCCCTCAGGCACGGTGCTGATGTCCACGGCAATGACCAGGTCTGCGCCCATTTGTTTGGCGTAGCGCACCGGCACGGGGGACACCGCCCCGCCGTCGATGTACTCGCGGCCACCGATTTTGACGGGCTCAAACACCGCCGGTACGGCGCTGGATGCACGCACGGCCACGGCTGGATCCCCCCGACGGAACAAAATCGGCTGGCCACTGGAGAGGTCGGTGGCGACGATGCCCAGCGGCAGACGCATCCCCTCGATGGTTTTTCCGCCTGTGGCGCCGCGCACGAATTTGGCCAGCGCTTCGCCCTTGAGCAGCGAGCGCCCTGGAAAGATCCAATCGGTGATGCTGGATTCGTCCAATGTCATGGCCATGCTTGCCAGCTCGGTAGGCGACTTGCCCGCTGCGTACAGCGTGGCGACAACGCTGCCAGCCGATGTGCCAACGATCAAGTCTGCTTTGATGCCTTGCTCATCGAGCACCTGCAGCACACCGATGTGCGCAAAGCCGCGCGCCGCGCCGCCGCCCAGGGCGAGGCCCACACGGGGCGGCTTGGGCCCCGGCTTGACCTGAGCAACAGGCCCTGGCGTGGGGTTGGTCGACGTGGTGGGCGTGATGCCACAAGCCGTCAAACCCAAGGAAACGAGGGCCACTGACAGCGCCTGACGGAGCCTATATTTCCCAAAGAAATATAGAGCATCTAAAAAAGTACTTCTCATTTATATATCTGTTTTCTACATTTCAGCCTCTGACATAGAGGCCGGGCTGATCTGGCCCAGAAGAAAGCTGAAGTTTGCTGATGGACTTGGACTGGACTGCCGTGGCCGCTGGCGCGGGTGTGGGCACGATTGTGGGGCTGACTGGCGTCGGCGGCGGCTCTTTGATGACGCCCCTGCTGATTTCGGTGTTTCACCTCGACAAGGCCGTGGCCATTGGCACCGACCTGTGGTTTGCCGGGCTGACGAAGGTGTCGGGCTCGGTGGCGCACCACCGCGAAGACCACGTTGACTATCACATCGTCAAGAAGCTCCTGCTGGGCAGCATCCCAGCCTCAGTCTTGACCATGGTGCTCATGCACCTGGAGGGCGTTAAAAAAAGCGGCCAAAGCACGCTGGCCTTTGCATTGGGCATCGCCTTGCTGCTGACCGCCGTGACCGTGGCGTTTCGCCCGGTGTGGCACAAGGTGGGCATCTGGCTGGAGCGCTGGATCACACGTGAGCGCCGTCCGACCCTGACCGTGCTGTGCGGCGCGATTTTAGGGGTCTTGGTCTCGCTCAGTTCCATTGGCGCGGGCGCTTTGGGCGCCACCATGATTTTGTTGCTCTACCCGCGTCTGGACATGAAACGCTTGGTGGGCAGCGACATCGCCCACGCGGTCCCACTGACGATCGTGGCGGGCATTGGTCACGCCTCGCTGGGTAACGTCGAATGGACCCTGTTGCTGGAACTGCTGGTGGGCTCTTTGCCCGGCATTTGGGTCGGCGCCAAGTTGACCAAGCATTTGCCTGAGACAATCACGCGTTTTGCCCTGTGCGCGTGCTTGGTCTTGGCAGCCAAGAAAGTTCTCCTGACCGCGTGACCTGGGCATGGCAACTTGTGTTGCCAAGCGCTGAAGCCCAAGGCATTTTTTTGACACATTGACAGCCGGATCAAACCGGACACATGCCATGTATCAGTACACCGAATTTGACAAACAGTTTGTCCGCCAGCGTGCGGCACAGTTCCGTGACCAGCTCGAGCGCAACCTCGCCGGCAAGCTCGGCGATGAAGAGTTCCGCCCGCTGCGCCTGCAAAACGGCTGGTATGTGCAACGCCATGCGCCCATGCTGCGTGTGGCCGTACCGTATGGCGAGCTCTCGAGCAAGCAAGTGCGCCAACTGGCGCGCATTGCCCGCGAATACGACCGTGGCTACGCCCACTTCACGACGCGTCAGAACGTCCAGTACAACTGGATCCCGCTGCCACAAGCCGCAGACGTGATGGACCTGCTGGCCGAAGTCAACATGCACGGCATCCAGACCTCGGGCAATTGCATCCGCAACATCACGGCCGACGCCATGGTGGGCGTGGCCGAAGACGAAATCATTGACGCGCGCCCTTACTGCGAAGTGCTGCGCCAGTGGTCGACCCTGCACCCCGAGTTCGCCTTCTTGCCGCGCAAGTTCAAGATCGCCGTGAGCGGTGCCATCGAAGACCGTGCCGCCATTTACTGGCACGACATCGGCCTGCAGTTGCTCAAGAACGATGCCGGCGAAGTGGGCTTCAAGGTCATTGTGGGCGGTGGCATGGGCCGCACGCCGATCACGGGCACGGTCATCAATGGCTTTGTGCCTTGGCAGCAAATCCTGGTGTACATCGAGGCCATCGTTCGCGTCTATAACCGTTATGGCCGCCGCGACAACATGTACAAGGCCCGGATCAAAATCTTGGTCAAGGCCGAGGGGCAAAAGTTCTTTGATCAGGTCAATGCCGAGTTCAACGACATCCTGACCCGAGACTTGGATGGCGCTGCGCACATCATTCCGCAAGCCGAGTTCGACCGCGTCAACGTGGGTTTTGACCTCCCCGCATCGGTCAAGGCCTATGCGCCTGCTGGCAATGGCCTGCCTGATG
>JAVLFO010000733.1:0-2778 GCA_046052805.1 Aquabacterium sp.
GACCTTCTTCGTCGCTGGTGATCAAAAAGGCGATGCTGCCGGCGTGTTGCGGGTGCGCGGCCACGAACTCTTCACTGGCCACGATCATGGCGGCCAGCGAGGTTTTCATGTCGGCTGCACCTCGCCCGTACAACAGGCCATCGCGGTAGCTGGGCACGAAGGGGGGCGATGACCATTGGTCGAGCGGACCGGTGGGCACCACATCGGTGTGCCCCGCAAACACGAGCGTGGGGGCGCCGCTGCCGTAACCGGTGCCGCGCTTGATGGCCCACAGGTTGGTGACGGGCGCCTCAGATGGGCCAAAGGTCAGGGTCTGGCAAGCAAAGCCGATGGCCTGCAGGCGCTCGGCCATCAGGGTCTGGCAGCCCTCGTCCACAGGGGTCACGGAGGGGCGCGCAATCAACGCCTCGGTCAGGCGCACGGTGGCGGTCATGGGGCTGCAGCCTCAGGTCAGAAACGGGTGGACGAAAAGCCGCTGGGGGTGTCGTCGGCGCGGACGTCCAGTGTGATTTCGGTGAACGAAGGGCCCTCGTCCAGCTGCTCGGCCTTGGGGGCCAGCTTGGGCTTGTTGGCCATGTCATTGGACAGGCGCCACATGAGGTTGCTGGGCGAGTCGGCATGCAACAGGCCTTCGTCGCGGTCGACCACGCCTTCGTTGATCAGGCGGGCAATGTCTTGCTCATAGCTTTGCGAGCCTTGGGCCATGGACTTTTCCATGGCTTCTTTGACGCCCGAAAAATCACCGCGCTCGATCATCTCGCCCACCAACTGGGTGTTGAGCAGCACCTCGCATGCAGGCACCCGCCCTTCGCTGCCGGCCCGCTTGAGCAAGCGCTGCGACACGATCGATTTGAGGCCCGAGGCCAAGTCACTGAGCAAGGCGGGGCGCGCTTCAGGCGTGTAGAACGACAAGATGCGACCCAGCGCGTGGTAGCTGTTGTTGGCGTGCAGGGTAGACAGCACCAAGTGGCCTGACAGCGCGTACGACAACGCCGCCGTCATGGTTTCGCGGTCGCGGATTTCACCGATGAGGATACAGTCAGGCGCCTGGCGAAGCGCATTTTTCAGGCCGATTTGCAGCGATTGCGTGTCGCGGCCCACCTCGCGTTGGTTCACGATGGACTTCTTGTTGCTGAACAAGAACTCCAGGGGGTCTTCGATGGTCAAGATGTGACCGGTCATGCGCTGGTTGCGGTGCTCCAGCATGGCGGCCAGCGTGGTGGTTTTGCCAGAGCCGGTCGCACCGGCCAGCAAAATCAGCCCGCGCTTTTGCAGCACCATGTCCGCCAAGGCCGTAGGCACATTGAGCGAGTCGAGCGCAGGGATGTCAGACGGGATGTGGCGGAACACAGCCGCCACCGAGCCGCGTTGCTTGAACGCGCTCAAACGGAAAATCGCCACGCCGGGAATGGTGATCCCCAGGTTGAGCTCGCCCGTTTCGTCGAGCTCTTCCATTTGCGTGGACGAGATCATCTCGGACAACAGCTGCCGGGGCTGCGAGGGCGTCAGCACCTGATTGGTCAGCTGCATGATCTGCCCGTCGATCTTGATGAGGATGGGCGTCTTGGCCGACAGAAAGACGTCAGACGCCTTCTTCTCGGCCATCAGGCGCAAGACCCGTTCCAGATTCCCACCGCTCATCGAGTGCCTCCCAGGGCTGTTGGTCTAAGGGACGGATCAGGCGCCGCGCAGCAGGTCGTTGATGCTGGTCTTGGAGCGCGTTTGAGCGTCCACGCGCTTGACGATCACGGCGCAGTACAGCGAGTACTTGCCATCAGCCGAGGGCAGATTGCCCGACACCACCACCGAGCCGGCAGGGATGCGGCCATACGTGACTTCGCCCGTGGCGCGGTCGTAGATCTTGGTCGATTGGCCGATGTACACGCCCATCGAGATCACCGAGTTTTCTTCCACGATCACGCCTTCAACCACTTCCGAGCGGGCGCCAATGAAGCAGTTGTCTTCGATGATGGTGGGGTTGGCTTGCAGGGGTTCGAGCACGCCGCCAATGCCGACGCCGCCCGACAAGTGCACGTTCTTGCCGATTTGAGCGCACGAACCGACGGTGGCCCAGGTGTCGACCATGGCGCCTTCGTCAACGTAAGCGCCGATGTTCACGTAGGACGGCATCAGGATCACGTTCTTGGCCTGGAAGCTGCCACGGCGGGCCACAGCGGGAGGCACCACGCGAACGCCACTGGCACGCAGCTGCTCTTCGCTCCAGCCGGCGTACTTCGTTGGCACCTTGTCGTAGAACTGCAGGGGGCCATCGCCCATGGGGACGTTGTCATTCAGGCGGAAGGACAGCAGCACGGCCTTCTTGATCCATTGGTGGGTGACCCAGTCGCCGTCGATCTTCTCGGCCACGCGCAGCTTGCCCGTGTCCAGCGAGTCGATGATGTGGTTGACGGCATCGCGCACTTCAGCGGGGGCGCTGGCGGCCGACAGCTCGGTGCGCTGTTCCCAGGCTTGGTCGATGGCGGTTTGCAGGGCTTGGCTCATGTTCTTCTTTCGAGGGGTCTGTTCAGAGGGTTCTGAGGAATTCGAGGGATGCGAGGTGTGCGACAGGCGTGTGGGGTGCTCAGCGCGGGAAACCGCGGACGAAGGCGCAGATGCGTTCGGCCGCCTCGACGCACTCATCGACGCCCTGGACGGCGGCAAGCTGCGCGTGGCCGAGAAGATCGACGGCGACTGGGTGACCCACCAGTGGATCAAGAAGGCCGTGCTGCTGTCCTTCCGCCTGAATGACAACGTCCCCATGGGCGATGGCCCCCTGCA
>JAVLFO010000734.1:0-1567 GCA_046052805.1 Aquabacterium sp.
GTGTACGACACCACTTAGCTTGCGCTTGCCCACGCGGCCCTTAATGGCAAACGGCATATTGGGCTGCTGCCGGTTCAGTGGACACCAACCTAAGCTTCTTGAGCTTTCTCGAACTGTATCGGACTGACGTAGCCCAGCGTCGAATGACGCCGCCTGGGGTTGTAGAAGCGCTCGATGTAATCGAACACATCCGCCCGGGCCTGCTCTCGGCTGCGGTAGACCTTCCTGGCAATGCGCTCCGTTTTCATTGAACTGAAGAAGCTCTCCATGGCCGAGTTGTCCCACACCTCGCCGGCACGGCTCATGCTGCAGGTGATGCCATGCTCCTTGAGCAAGTCCTGGAACTGCTTGCTGGTGTATTGGCTGCCCTGATCGGAATGATGAAGCACAGCCAGCGGCTTGCCACGCCGCCACACGGCCATCATCAACGCGTCAGCCACCAACTGCGACGTCATGCTATCTTGCATCGACCAGCCCACGATCCGACGGGAATACAGGTCCAGCACCACAGCGACATACAACCAACCTTGCGCAGTCCAGATGTAGGTGAAGTCGGCCACCCACTTCTGATTGGGCGCTGCAGCAGTGAACTCCCTGTCCAGCACATTGCCAGCGATGACACTGCGCTCGCCCTTGTCCTGCGGTAACCCACGCCTGCGAGGCCTTGCTCTCAATGCCTGCGCTCGCATGAGCCGCTCAATGCGATGCAGGCCGCACTCATAGCCCAGTTCCAGCATATCGAACCAGACACGCCTGGCGCCGTAGGTGCGGTCACTGGCAATGAAGCTTTGGCGCACATGCGGCGCCATCTCCTCATCATCGCGGCAGCGTTGGCTCGGCGGCCTCGACAGCCAGGCATAAAAACCACTGCGGGACACACCGAGCGCCTCGCACATCATCGCCACAGGCCAGGCCCCTCGGTGCTTCGCCATGAAGCCGAACTTCACATCGACTCCTTGGCGAAGTAGGCCGCCGCTTTTTTCAGCAGATCGCGCTCCATCTTGAGCTTGGCGTTTTCCTTGCGCAGGCGCTCCAACTCAGCCATCTCTGGCCTCATCACGCCCTGACCAGGAAATGCATGCTGCGGGTCGACCTTGGCCTCACGAACCCATTTGCGCAGGACGTTCTCGTGAACTTCCAGATCTTTAGCAGCCTGTGCCACCGACACACCGCGCTCCACAACCAGCTTGACTGCCTCAAACTTGAACTCTCGGCTGAACAGCCTTCTCGTTGCCATAAACCACCTCCGGTTTGACTTCACACCTTAACAAGGTGTCCTTCAAACCGGCAGCAGCCCAAGTTGCGCATTAGGCCTTGGCCCAGAAAAAATTGTCGACTCCACCTACGTCAAGCGACTTCGCCAACGGCAAAGAGAACGCGCCCGGCAAGCATGACGTCCTCCATCAGTGCAGTACGACAGTGCGAGAAAGCCTTGAAGCCGTTGCGGCAACGCGGCAACCCGTAACACCGTGTCCGCCGTCCGACTCCACATGTGCCGGTCATAACCTAGTGCTGCCAAATTTCTAACCTGGGTCGATGTCTAAATTTGGCTTCTTGGAGAGATGGA
>JAVLFO010000735.1:0-4337 GCA_046052805.1 Aquabacterium sp.
GCCTTCTTGGTTCAGGCCGTCAGCCTGCAGGGGCAAGGCCGAGACGCCGAAGCGCTGCAGATGTTTGAGCGCTACCTGCAAGCGCACCCGCAAGACCCGGTGGCGCTTTACTCCAAAGCGGTGATCCTGCTCAAGCGCAACGAATTGGCACTGGCCTTGGGCACCCTGGCTCACGGGGTGAGCGTGGCGCCCAGCTTCGCGCAACTGTGGGGCGCCTATGCCTCGGCCCTGCACGCCAGTGGCGACCGCGAGGCCGCCCTGGCCGCCTACACCCGCGCCATCGAGCTCAAGCCCGACTACACCGAAGCCTTGGTCAACAGTGGCACCTTGCTGCGCGAAATGCACCAGCACGCCGCCGCCCTCGAGCGCTGCAACCAGGTCTTGACCCTTCACCCGGACTACGAGACAGCCCTGGGCAACTGCGCCATCTTGCTGACCGAGTTCAAGCGCAGCGAGCAAGCCATCGGGATGTTCCAGCGCCTGCTGACCATCAACCCCAACTACGACTACGGTCTGGGCTTGCTGTGCTACGAGCGCATGCATGTGTGTGACTGGACCGATTTCGATGCGACCGTGCAGGCCATCACAGAAGGCGTGCAAGCCAGCCGCCGCATGTGCAAATCGTTGGGCTTCATGGCCATCAACGACTCCGCCGCCGACCACCAGCGCTGCGCCGAGGTCTTTGCCGCGCACAAGTTCCCAGCTTCGCCCAGCCCCTTGTGGCAAGGTGAGCGCTATCGCCACGACCGCATCCGCATCGCCTACGTGTCGCCCGACCTGCGCGAACACCCCGTGGGCCACCTGATGGCGGGCATCTTTGAGCGACACGACAAAAGCCGCTTCGAGACCATCGCCATCTCGCTGGGTGTGGACGACAACAGCCGCTTGCGCGGGCGCATGCTCAAGGCCTTTGACCACTTCATCGACGCGCGCCAGATGGGCTCGCGCCAAATCGCGCAGCTGATGCGAGACATGGAGGTGGACGTGGCCATCGACCTGGCCGGCTACACATCTGACTCTCGAACCGATGTGTTTGCGCACCGCCCTGCCCCGGTACAAGCCAACTACCTGGGCTACCCTGGCACGCTGGGCCTGGACTACATGGACTACATCATTGCCGACCGGCATGTGATCCCGCCAACGCACCAGGGCCACTACACAGAGAAGGTCGTGTACCTGCCAGATGCGTATCTGCCCACCGACGCCAGCATCGCCATTGCAGAGCACACCCCCACGCGCGCTGAGTGCGGCCTGCCTGAGCAGGGCGTGGTGTTTTGCTCGTTCAACCACGACTACAAGATCTCACCGCATGTCTTTGCCGTGTGGATGCGCCTGCTGCAAGGCGTTCCGGGCAGTGTGCTGTGGCTCATGTCGCGCAACGAGATCTCGCAACGCAATCTGCGCGCACACGCGCAGTCGCACGGCATAGACCCTGACCGCCTGGTGTTTGCGGAACGCGTGCCCCGGGTGGAAGACCACTTGGCGCGCTACCGCCAGGCCGATATCTTTTTGGACACCCACCCCTACAACGCCCACACCACGGCCGCTGACGCCCTGATGGCGGGCCTGCCGGTGGTGACCTACTCAGGGCAGGCCTTTCCATCGCGCGTGGCGGGCAGCCTGCTGCATGCTGTGGGTCTGCCCGAGCTGGTGACCTACAGCCTGGCCGACTATGAAGCCTTGGCGCTGCGCCTGGCCCGTCAGCCCGACACGCTGCGCGCCATCAAGGCCAAGCTGGCCCAACAGCGCGCCACCACGCCCCTGTTTGACACCGCTGGCTTTTGCCGCAACCTCGAGGCCATCTACACCGCGATGTGGCGCCAGACCCAGTTGCAGGGTCACAGCGATGCCCTGTCAGCGCCGGCCGAGCAAGACGAGGGCTTCGCACCGGCACGCCAAGCCTTGCACCAGGGCAACTGGGCCTTGGCCGACATCTTGTGTCGGCAAACCTTGGCCCAGCAACCCTCGCACGCAGCGGCGCGCGCAGGCATCGAACAGATCCGACAGGCCTTGGGGCTGCCCCTGGACCGCATCCCTCAAGCCGCAGGTCAGCAACGCCTGCTGTTGATCAAGGCTTGGGGCTTTGGCTTTTGGTCTGACCTGGACCACGTCCTGGGCAGCCTGCTGGTGGCCGAACTCACGGGCCGCACGCCCATCGTGCAATGGGGCAGCAACAGCCTCTTCCGCTCAGCTGACACGGTCAATGCCTTTGAGTCCTTCTTCTTGCCCGTCTCGGATGCGCAGCCGGCCGATGCCCTGGCGCCAGGCTTGAGCTACTACCCCAGCAAGTGGTCAGCCCAAACCTTGCACATGCAAGACCTGCACAAGTGGGATGGCCCAGGATCGCGCCTGAGTGGCCTGTACCTGCTGGGCCGCAGCGAAGACGTGGTGGTCAGTGATTTCCACACCAAGCTCAATGACCTGATCCCTTGGATCCCCAGCAGCAGCCCGCTGTACGGCATGGACCGCAGCGCCCTGTACCGCCACCTGGTCAAGCGCCACCTGCACCTTCAGCCCGCCCTGGCGCAACGCATCGAGGCCTTGGCGCAGCAGCACCTGTCGGGCGCACGCTGGCTGGCCGTGCATGTGCGTGGCACAGACAAAGTCCAAGAGCTCAGCAACCTGGCCGAGGTCAACCAGCAATACGACGCGTGGATCGAGCGCATCTTGGCGGTCAACCCACAAGTGCGCATCTTTTTGTTGACCGACAGCGCCCCCGTCGTCACGCACTTCATGGCGCGGTGGGGCGAGCGCGTGCTGTGCCTGCCCTGCGAGCGCGGCGAAGGCAGCACCGGCGTGCACCTGTCGGGCCACTCAGGCACGGCATTGGGTGAGCAGGTCTTGACCGACGCCTACCTGGCGGCGCGCTGCGATTTGTTCTTGGGCAACGGCGGCTCGAACGTATCGGTCGGTGTGCGGCACCTCAAAGACTGGGCCAGCGGCACCTACTTCCTCATTGGCGAGGACTTCTTGGGCCAAGCCAACACCACCCTGCACCGCCGCTGATGGCCATGCTGGAACACACCTTGGCACCCACCATCCTTGTCGACGGCGTTTTTTTTCAAATTGGCCGCTCGGGCATCGCCCGCGTGTGGACGCAGATCTTCCAGCACTGGCTGAACATGGGCTGGGGCGACCGCTTTGTGGTGGTCGACCGCCAACGCACCCTGCCCCGCTTGAGCGGCATGCGCGTGATCGATGCCCCCGCCTTTCAGTACGGCTACCTGGCCGCCGACCAGCGCGTGCTGCAGCAGGCTTGCGATGCTGCGCAAGCTGACGTGTTCATCTCCACCTACTACACCACCCCGCTGCACACGCCCTCGCTGATGATGGTGCACGACATGATCCCCGAGGTGCTTGGGTGGGATCTGACCGAGCCCATGTGGCGGCAAAAGCAATCGGCCTTGGCCCATGCCCAAGCCTTTGTGGCCGTCTCACACAACACAGCGGCTGATTTGCAACGCCACCTGGCGCAGCCCGAACTGAGCGTGAGCGTGTGCCACAACGGCTGCGACTTTCAGCCAGCGCCTGCACCCGATGTGGAGGACCTGCGGCAGCGCCTCGATCTGGGCGGCTCGTACTTCATGCTCTCAGGCACGCGCACGGGCTACAAAAACGCAGCCTTGTTTTTCGAGGCCTTTGCGCTCATGGGTGATGAACGTGCCCGGCACAGCGTCTTGTGCACGGGCGGAGGCGCACTCGAGCCCGAGTTCCAAGCCTTGCTGGGACCAGCACGTGCGCAGGTCGCCATCCTGAGCGACGCCGAGATGCAAGCCGCCTACAGCGGCGCCACCGCCCTCGTCTACCCATCGACCTACGAAGGCTTTGGCCTGCCCGTGCTCGAGGCCATGGCCTGCGGCTGCCCCGTCATCACCAGCGATGCAGCCTCGTTGCCTGAAGTGGGCGGCGCGGCGCCGCTCTACCTGCAACTCAATGACCAAGCGCCGGCGCAACTGCGGGATCACCTGCGCGCCGTTCAAGACGCCCCCACACGCGAAGCCATGGTCAAGGCCGGGCTGCAACAAGCGGCCCAGTTCTCATGGCGCGCCATGGCCGAGGGCGTGGCCAATGCCGCCACCCAACTGGCCTTGAGTGCCCGCGCCATCAAGCTGGCCCCCACCGACCAAACATGGTTTGGCGCCGGCATGCCGGTGGCCTTGCCGCTAGGCCATGCCCACGCCTTGAACCTGAGCTTGCACAAGCTCTACGCGCGCCTCGTGCCCCACCTGGCCGCAGCCCTGCCACCCAACAGCGCCATCGTTCACGCGGGCAGCCACCACGGCCAGCTCATCCCCGCATCTGTCTCTTATACACATCTGACGCTGCCGACGACTAGT
>JAVLFO010000736.1:0-1787 GCA_046052805.1 Aquabacterium sp.
GGACGACACCCCCATGTTCGTGTACGGCGTGAACCACGGCACCTACGCTGGTCAAGCCATCATCTCGAACGCTTCGTGCACCACCAACTGCCTGGCTCCTGTGGCCAAGGTGCTGAACGACACCTTCGGCATCAAGCGCGGCTTGATGACCACCGTGCACGCTGCCACTGCCACGCAAAAAACCGTGGACGGCCCTTCGAACAAAGACTGGCGCGGTGGCCGTGGCATCTTGGAAAACATCATTCCCTCGAGCACGGGCGCAGCCAAGGCCGTGGGCGTGGTCATTCCTGAGCTGAACAAGAAGCTGACCGGCATGGCTTTCCGTGTGCCTACCTCTGACGTGTCTGTCGTTGACCTGACCGTTGAGCTGAACAAGGAAGCTTCGTACGAAGACATCTGCAAGGCCATGAAGGCCGCCTCTGAAGGCGCCATGAAGGGCGTGCTGGGTTACACCGAAGACAAGGTTGTGGCCACCGACTTCCGTGGCGAAGTCTGCACCTCGGTGTTCGACGCCGAAGCCGGCCTGGCCCTGGACAGCACCTTCGTCAAGGTCGTGTCCTGGTATGACAACGAGTGGGGTTACTCGAACAAGTGCCTGGAAATGGCACGCGTGATTGCCAAGTGAGCGCCAAATAAGTTGCATGCGCTGCGGCTCGTGCCGCGTCGTGCCAAGGGGCCCTGCGGGGCCCTTTTTCATGGTCGACTGTTTTTCACAATGTGAGGGCATCAGGCCACACTTTGGTGCATGGCGTGGGGCGTGGGTCGATCAGCCTATGTAGATGAGCCGGTGGACGACATAATCGGCGCTGGTCTCAGCTCCGACACCCCCCTCATGATCGCCTTCGCTCGTTGTGGTTTGCCGCACATGGTTCGCGCTGCCCTGCTGCTGTGCGCCTCGTTTTGGGGCGCGTTGGCCATGGCGGTCGTGCAACCGGCGGTGCCGCGCATGGCCATGGGGGTGATCGTCAAGCTCAAAGACAGTCAGCCGGTGTCTGTGGTGCGTGTTCAGCCCAGCCGCGTGTCGACCGAGTCGGTGCAGACCAGTCGCCGTCGGCTGGACGCGATGGCGGTACGCCAACGTGTGGCGTTTTCGGTTCACAAGCGCACGGCGTTCGCTGCCGAGTTGATCCACATGGGGCACCCCACAACGTGGCAAGAGGCGCATGCAGAGGCGCTGCGTTTGCGCGCCGATCCCGATGTCGAGTGGGTCATCGTCAATGAGTTGCTTCAACCCGCAGCGACCGCCAGCGCCGTGGTCATTGACGATCCAGGTTACTTTGGTCAGACGTGGTTGCAAGCGCGTGTCAGCGGGGTCAACGATGGTGTGGCCAATTTCCCTGCGGCGTGGTCTGCCATCGATGATTGGGTTGCTGGCACCCCGTCTACGCAGGCACATGCTTTGTCGCCCGTGGTGGTGGCGGTGCTGGACACCGGCATCTTGCCTGGCCCCTTGGGTGGCGTACCGACTTTGCCGCCCCTGGATTTGGTGGATCGTTTGTGGGCCGGGTATGACTTCGTGTCAGCGTCCAACGTGCCTGGTGATGGCGATGGGATGGACAGTGACCCCACCGATCCTGGATTCCCGCCCAGCGTCAGCTTGCCGGCAAACTGTGGTGCCACCTATGCCGAGTGGCATGGCTTGACCATTGGCTACATGCTGGGGGCCAAGGGGGGCAATGCCGCGGATGGCGCCGGCATCTTGTCACCCTTGCCCGGCCCGGTGCTCTTGCCCGTGCGTGTGGGCGGGCTGTGCGGTGCGGGCGTGAGCGACATCATCGAAGGCATGC
>JAVLFO010000737.1:0-3812 GCA_046052805.1 Aquabacterium sp.
GTGCATCGGCTTCAAGCCCGATTTCGGATGGGTGGACGCGCCTGTGTTCAACGGGCGAGGCCTGCCTGTGCACCACCGTGGCGTGACACAGCAACCCGGCCTTTACTTCTTGGGCTTGCCGTGGCTGTACACCTGGGGCTCAGGGCGCTTCTCAGGTGTGGCGCGGGATGCACTGTATCTGGCGGAGCAGATCGATGCCCGTGGTGTGCCATCACCTCAGCCGAGCGCACTGGCCTTGGGCGCCGGCGCCGCGCTGGTGAGTTGATGCTAGATGCCACACAGGATGCGCCATCACGTGGCTTGTCTCTGTGTACGCCGGTAAGCGGCAGGCGAGACCCCGTGCCAGCGCTTGAAGGCCTGTGAAAAGGTAGACAGGTCTGCGTAACCCAGCCGTTCAGCAATGGCTGTGATGGTCAGGGTGCTGTCCTTGACCAGCTGCGCGGCCTCGTCGGCCTGTGCCGTGGCCACGATGGCGCGAAAGGATGTGCCCTCATGTTGCAGACGACGACGCAGCGTGCGTTCACTGGTGCTCGTCATCTCGGCCAGTTTGCTGAGGCTGCGGCGGCTGTCGGCGGCGGTGGCAGACAGCACCTGGCGAACCAGCGTGGCCGTACCGACCCGCGCCCGTCGGCGCTCGATCAGTTGTGCGCACAGCTCGTCGCACATGGCTGCCGAGGTGGGGTTGGCATGGGGCAGTTTGTGTGCCAGCCAAGCCGCCGGGAAGCGCAGGGCATGGCCTTCGGCGTCGTGCTTGAGCGGCGCACCGGCGATGCGGGTCACCGTTGGCGATGGCCTGAAGGCTCGGCCTCGACCTGATTGCAGCGCCAAGCCTGTCAAAGAAAACCCGGGCCCGCCCAGCTCGCTCAGCAGCATGGCGGCGGCGGCCAGGTCACGCTCAACCAGAAAGCGGCTCAGGCCCGTGCCCAAGGCCGGCGGGCGAAAGCGCAGCTCGCAGGTGTCGCCACCGTGGGCCCTTTCGATGGCGGAGTAAGCGTAGGTGAGCTGAATGAAGCGCAGCGCCCGCTCCAGGGCATCGCCCATGGTGGCGCTGCACACCAGGCCATAGCCCCACAGCCCGAACGTGGAAAACCGGTAGCACAGGCCGACTTCGAGTCCCAAGCCAGGCGGGCTGCGGGTCAGGCGTAGCAGGTTCTCAACGACGCGCAGTTCTTGCAGGGCGCTGAGTTCGGTGTTGGGGTCGTCCAGCTGGCTCAGCGTGAGCTTGCTGCGCGCCAGCAGGTCAGTCGCACTCAGCCCGCGCGCCGCGCCAAAGTCCAACAAGAGCCGGACGCTGGCGGGGCCACGGCCGAAATCCCAAAAGCTCATCCGGTGTTTCCCGTAGTGAGGTGAAGTTGGCCGCAATACTAAAGTTTTCGGCCGCTTGGGCCATTGGTGCTTGCGCGCACCCAGCGGATGATGGCGTCGGCCTGATCCCGATCGAATCAAACTCAAACAACCAGGCCCATGGCACGCATCAGCTGAAGGAGTCGCCCTTGTCAAACACCCACACCACCGCAGCGCCCGTGATGCCGCCGGCGCCGCCCGCGCCAGTGCTGCAGGCACTCATCATCGGCACGGGTTTCGCCGGCTTGGGGATGGGCATTGCCCTGCGCAAGGCTGGCATGTGCGACTTCCTGATCATGGAGCGCTCGCAAGATGTGGGCGGCGTCTGGCGTGACAACACCTACCCCGGTGCCGCGTGTGACGTGCCCTCGCACCTGTACTCTTTCTCTTTCGAGCCCAACCCGAACTGGTCACACGTGTTTGCGCCCCAGGCCGAGATCCATGCCTATTTGCGGCACTGCGCTCGCAAGTACGACCTGGCGCAGCACATCCGCTTCGGCAGCGAGGTGACCGAGGCGGTCTATGACGAGGGCCTCTCGATGTGGCGCGTGACTTTGGCCAGCGGCGAGGTGCACACCTGCCGGATGCTGATCAGTGGCACGGGCCAGCTCAGCCGCCCAGCCATGCCCAAGCTCGATGGCATCGACACCTTCAAGGGCCAGAGCTTCCACTCGGCCCATTGGGATCCGAGTGTGCCCTTGGCTGGCAAGCGCGTGGCCGTCGTGGGCACAGGCGCTTCGGCCATCCAGTTCGTGCCGGCCATTGCGCCGCAGGTGGGTACCTTGCATGTGTTCCAGCGCTCACCGGCCTACCTGTTGCCGCGTCCGGATCGGGCCTACGGACCCTTGGCCAAAGCCTTGCTGCGCTACGTGCCCGGCGCAGCCGCGCTTTACCGTGCGTCGATCTACCTGAAGTACGAATCGCGTGCGCTGGCTTTCACGCGCTTCAAGGGGCTGATGAAGTGGGCGGGCAACGTGCCGTTCCAGCGCATGTTGCATGCGCAGGTGCCCAATGCCGATTTGCGTCAGAGGCTCACGCCGGACTACCAGATCGGCTGCAAGCGGATTTTGCTGAGCAGCGAGTACCTCAGCACCATGAGCCGACCGAATGTGCAGCTGCACACCGCCGGCATCCGTTGCGTGCGCCCGGATGGCATTGAAACGACCGATGGCCAAGTGCATGCGGCCGACGTCATTGTGTATGGCACGGGCTTTGCGGCCACCGAGTTCCTCTCTCCCATGCGGATCAAGGGCAAGGGCGGGATCGAGCTCAACGAGGCGTGGCGCGATGGGGCCTCGGCTTACCTGGGCATGTCGGTTGCGGGCTTCCCCAACTTCTTCATGCTCTATGGACCGAACACCAACCTGGGCCACAACTCGATCGTGTACATGATCGAGAGTCAGATCGCCCACATCATGCGGTGCTTGCGCGCGGCACAGTCAGGTGGCGCAACTGGCATCGAGGTGCATGAGGTGCCTTACCGCCGGCATGACACGCTGATGCACGAGGCGCTGCGCCGCACGGTTTGGAGCGGATGCACCAGTTGGTACACCGACGCCAATGGCAAGAACACCACCAACTGGCCGGGCTTTACCTTCACGTACCGCTGGCAAACGCGCCATGCGAGCCTGGCGGCTTACCGCTTCACCCGCGCACGCAGCACCGGTTTGGGTGTGAGCGTCTTGCCCCCGCCGGGCGCCATGGAGGCTGTGCAAGCGGGCTTTCTGCGCCACTTCTTGCGCCTGAGCTTTCGCAACCTCATCGGCCCGCCGTTTGGCCCGCGCTTTCAGCGCAGCGTGGTCGCCATGCTGTCGCCCTTGATGCCGGGCGTGGGCGGTGTGCAGCGCCATCGTCACGTGCTGGGTGGCGTACCCACCGAAGAGGTGAAGGCGAGCCATGCCGCCTCAGATCTGGTGATGCTTTATTTGCACGGGGGTGCCTATTGCTTGGGCAGCCCGCAGACGCATCGCAGCATCACGACCCGGCTGGCGCGGGAAGGCCGACTCACCGTGCAAGTGCCTGACTACCGTCTGGCGCCGGAGCACCCGAGCCCCGCTCCGCTGGTCGATGCGCTGGCCTGCTATGAGGCGCTGCTGCAACAAGGCGTGCCTGCGCACCGCATTGTGTTGGCCGGCGATTCGGCCGGTGGTGCCTTGGCCTTGGCTTTGGCGCTGGCGCTCAAGCAGCGCGCCAGGCCCTTGCCTGCGGCGATGCTGCTGATCTCTCCGGTGGTGGACGGGACGTTGCAGACGGCGCGAGACGCGGCCAAGCGCGTGAGCGACCCCATGCTGAGCCTGGGCTGGCTAGAGCAGGGCGTGGGTTGGCATGGCCTTGTGAAAGAGGCGCCCAGCGTGGACGACCTGGCTGGCTTGCCGCCCATGTTGATCCAAGCCGGCGACGAAGAGTGTCTGCTGCCCGACTCAGAGCGGTTGGCCCAGCGCGCGCTGTCCGCTGGCGTGCCGTGTACG
>JAVLFO010000738.1:0-1853 GCA_046052805.1 Aquabacterium sp.
GCGGAAGCTTTGTTCAAGGCTCATGGCATCACCAGCGTGGCGACCTATGACACGGTGGCCCTGGACGTGGAGGTTGGGGTGTTGTCGTCATCGGGGCGGCGCTTCCTGGAGGTGCTGGGCAAGCTGGATCAGTTGATGCCTCTGCTGCAGACCCTCGAAATCCACGAGGTCATCACGGCCCAGGCCGTGGACATCCAGCGCGCCGCGTTGAAGCGCCAGGTGCGTGATGTGGCCAATGGTGCCCGCAACTTTGCGATTGGATTGCGCCGCCGCATGAATGCCATGGGCACGCGACAGGGCGGCATCGGCGACGGCGGTCAGGCCGTCGCGGCACAGGATCTGGAGGCCTCTTCAGGTCATGAAGACGCATCCGCTCAAGAGGGCTTGCCAGACAGTGGGGGATCTATCGTTGAGCCTGGGCCGGTGGCCGTGGCTGCAACAGCCGATGTGAGCGATCCAGATTGAGCCGCAGGCTTACCAAGTGCGACCGATCTTGTACTTGCCACGCGCAAACGGACGACATCAAGGGGCGTTGCGAAATGAGGCCGGGCTTGAGGATTGATGGATCTCAATCGCGCTGATACGGTGATCAAGCCCCAATGGACAGAGGGCCCTGCATGCCTGGTTTCGGGTGTGCACTCGCCGCATTGCGGCGGCGTCGCAGTCGATACCTGCCTGCCTGACATTGCTGCACCGTGCGACCGGAACGCCGACGGTGTGCTGCTTGAGTTCAGCGTTCCTACCGGTTTGCGCAACTTTGACCTAGCGCGGCCGCTACAGAGCAGGTCATGTCTTGCATTGGCTCACGCCATGACGAGGCCAGATCATGCCCCGAACCACGTCAACCAGTCGGGCGGCTGCGGCGTTGCCTGCGGCAGCCTCGCTTCCTCCAATTCATGCCCTCACGCTGCCTCAAGTGGGCTTCCTGAGGCAGGCGCAGGTGCTGCAATTCATCCCAATATCCAAGTCCACGCTGTGGCGACGTGTGCAAACGCGCACCTTTCCTGAACCCGTCAAGCTGTCTCCTCGCGTCACGGTTTGGCGGGTCGAAGACATCAGGCAATGGATTGCAGCGCAAGGCCAGTAGGTTTGGCGATCACAAGCTGGTGCTTGTTGGTGCGGTCTCGGTGCACAGGTTTCATTTGCGATGAAGCAACGCACCGCCAGATCGTTGTGTTTGTGCCGCGATTGCGCATGGCGCAATTTCTGATGCCTACGTCGATGCCACAGAAATTGCTTGGTGAAAGCCACCTTCGCGCTGATCTGGCCATGGCCGTCCGGGCCCGTCAGATGCCGAAAGCCCCCGTCTTCATCGGCCCATTTGACTGGTGAAAACCCATCGAGGGGCAGAGCATCAAGATGCAGTTAGGCACGAGGGAAGGGGAACGAAAGAGGGAGAGGGTCATGTCATGCGAACCAGAGCCAGAACAGGATGGGGATACCGTTGCCCAGTCGATCAGGATGCTGATCGCGGTGGTCGAAGGCGGAACGTACGAAGCGGTGGCGGGCTGCTTCGGGGTGACCCGCACCGCCGTGGAGCGGAGGATCAAGGCGATTGCCGTCAGGCTTAGCCAGGTTGCCGGTATCGAAGGCTTGAACGAAGACGGCGCCGCCTTTGTGCGCCGCTTGCGCCAGCACAAGGACGCGATCCTTGTGGCCTTGGAGGCCTTTGATCCAAAACGGCCAGATGATCATCGGTCGAACCGTATTCTGACTGCCGATGAAATCATTCAGGCAAGCAAGCGTATCAAGGCGCGCAGTGCCAACCCTTGGCACGACCTTGCACTGTTCTACCTTCTGTTTTCCACAGGTGCTCTGTCTCTTATACACATCTGACGCTGCCGACGACTAGT
>JAVLFO010000739.1:0-1941 GCA_046052805.1 Aquabacterium sp.
CTTCGCCTGAAGCAGGCGCGCCCACAGCCAAGCCTGGCGCACCGGTCGGCCCGACAGGGCAGGGCGGGGCCAGCGCGGCGCCACGCAAACCGGGCGCTGTGGTCAAGCTGCCCGCGCCACAGAGCCCACGCAGTTGGGCCGATGCTCGCTTGCAGGCCGCCCGACGCCTGATGGCCGCCAACCCCGACCAGGTGTATGCCAGCACCCCGCCCGACATCTTGTTGGCCATTCCCGTGCTGAGCATCGAGCTCAATGCGGACGGCAGCGTGCGCCACATCACCGTGCTGCGCTACCCCAGCCAAGCCCGCGACACCGTCGACATGGCCATGCAGGCGATCTACCGGGCCGCGCCGTTTGGCGACGTCAGCCGCCTGCCCAAGCCTTGGAAGTTCAACGAGACTTTTTTGTTTGACGACGCCCGCCGTTTCAAACCGATGACGCTGGACCAGCGCTGATCGCCGCGTTCGCGGCACAATGCACCATGTTTCTGAATTTGCCCACCCTGCTGACATGGGCGCGGATCGTCGCGATCCCGCTGATTGTGGGCGTCTACTACCTCCACTTGCCAATGGCCGAGCTCAATTTGCTCGCCAGTTGCATGTTCGTGGTGGTGGCCCTGACCGACTGGGCCGATGGCTGGCTCGCTCGTCGCTTGAATCAAACGTCTGCGTTTGGTGCCTTTCTGGATCCAGTTGCTGACAAGTTCTTGGTTTGCGCGTCCTTGCTGATCCTCTTGCAGCTCGACCGGGTGAATGCATTGGTGGCTTTGGTCATCATCGGGCGCGAGATTGCCATCTCCGCCTTGCGCGAGTGGATGGCGCAGATTGGTGCCTCGCGCAGCGTGGCTGTCCACATGCTCGGCAAACTCAAAACGGCGGCGCAAATGGCGTCCATCGTGTTGTTGTTGTACGACGGTGAGTTGATCTCTGGAGTGCACACGCGCTTGCTGGGCACTTGGCTCATCTACATCGCTTGTGGCTTGACCATTTGGTCGATGGTTTATTACCTGCAAAAGTCTCTGCCTGCCATCCGCGCCAAGGTGCGTTAAACAGGTCTTGCGCTGCCAGCGTGCAAATTCCCCATGCGCTGTCAAGCGTGCATGTCCGTGTCTGCGCAGGCCCGGCGCCTTGATTTGTTCCGCATAGAATCGTCCGGAGCAGCATCTCCCGAGGGGTTTTTCGTGAACAAGACCGAGTTGATCGAGCACATCGCTCAGCAAGCTGACATCTCCAAGGCGGCAGCAGGGCGCGCGCTGGAAGCGGTGCTCGGCGGGGTGAGCACCACCTTGCGCAAAGGTGGCTCGGTGTCCCTGCTGGGTTTTGGTACCTTTGCCGTGAGCACCCGCGCCGCCCGAGAAGGGCGCAACCCTCGCACCGGCGAGCCCGTCAAGATCAAAAAGGCCAAAGTGCCAAAATTTCGCCCCGGCAAGGCTTTGAAGGATGCCGTGAACTAAAATAGCGCGCTTGAGGCTGTCGGGTGCTTAGCTCAGTTGGTAGAGCGGCGCCCTTACAAGGCGTAGGTCGGGGGTTCGAGCCCCTCAGCACCCACCACCGATAGCGATCGAAAGGCGAACCGTGGTTCGCCTTTGTGTTGTCTGAAGTCCGCGTTTTTCATGGCGCGGGCACAGGTCCATGCCACACCAGACGGGCTTCCCGCCAGTCCATTGCCATGTTTGATTTCGTTCGCAAGCACACACGCGCCCTGCAGTTCATCTTGGTGCTGTTGATCCTCCCCTCCTTCGTGGCGTTTGGCATCCAGGGCTATTCCAAGTTCGGTGACGACGGGGCAGTGGCCAAGGTGGCCGGTCAAAAAATCACGCAAGCTGAGTGGGACAACGCTCACCGCACCACGGTTGAGCGCATGCGCGCTCAGCAGCCCGATGTCGATGTGCGCGCCTTTGACACTGTCTCTTATACACATCTGACTCTGCCGACGACTAGT
>JAVLFO010000740.1:0-4580 GCA_046052805.1 Aquabacterium sp.
AAGGCCAGCACAGGCTCAACCTGCAAGGCGTCGGTGCGCAAGGCATCGGCCACTGCCTGTGACGACAAGCCGCGAGCCGGCTCTTGCCGCACCGCGTTCAGCACCTTGAGCACCGCCAAAGCCAGGGCAAAGCGCTGACCAGGTGCGTCGGGCCAGCGCTTGGCCTGAGACAGCAAACTGGGCGTGTACGCCACCACCACCGCGCCCATCAACACGATCAGCCAGCTCAGAAATATCCACACCAGGAAAATCGGCACAGCCGCAAAGGCCCCGTAAATGGTTGCGTAGACCGGCACATTGCTGAGGTACAGCGCCAGGCCCTTTTGGCCCAGCTCCAGCCCCAAAGAGGCAAACACGGCGCCGCCCCAGGCATGCTCCCAACGCACATGCGTGTTGGGCACAAAGCGATAAAGCGCGGCAAAGCCCGCCGTCTGCATGGCAAACACCACCACGCTCAACAGCAGCGTGACCCCGCCAGGCAACTCGTCCACCAAACCGCGAGACGCCGACAACAGGTAAGACGTGACCCACAAGCTGGCCCCCAGGACCAAAGGCCCCAACGTCAAGGCAGCCCAGTACACCAACACCCGCCGCGTGATCGAACGGGGCTGCCGCACACGCCAGATCCCATTGAGGGTGTGGTCAATGGTCAGCATCAAGGCCATCGCCGTCAGGCCCAGGGCGATCAAGCCCAGTCCGCCCAACTGGCTGGCCTTGGCCGCGAACTTGGTCAGCGACAACAGCACCGGCTTGGCAATGGCATCGGGCACGAAGCCTTGCAGCACCTGCTGCTCCAGCACCTTGCGAAACCGCGCAAACACCGGGAAGGCACTGAACAAGGCCAGCATCACGGTGAACAGCGGCACCAAGGCCATGGTGGTCGTGAACGTGAGGCTGCCCGCTGTCACGCCCAGGCGGTCTTCCCGGAAGCGCTGACGCAGCGTGTCGTAGGTCTGCAGCCAGGGCCACTGCTGCAGCGTGGTCAAAAGCGCTGCCCAGCGTTGACGGGCCCGGGCCCACAAGGTCCAATGTGAAGTCATGGTGGCTATGATGCCAGCCTCGCCCCACTTCACCGCAAGCCCGCCCCTGCACGCCCAATGACACCCTCCATCGACACGCCAACCGACGAGCTTGCTGACCCCATCCGAGGCCAGCATCCGCCCGAGCGCTTGGCCTGGATCGACCGCCTGCGCTGGGCCAACATCGCGCTGCTGCTGGGGCTGATCGTCCTGAGTCTGAGCTGGGAGCTGTGGCTGGCACCGCTCAAAGGGGGCACGGGCGCGCTGGCCATCAAGGCCCTGCCGCTGGCGCTGGGCATCCCCGGCTTGCTCAAACACCGCATGTACACCAACCGCTGGCTGTCGCTGTTGGTTTGGCTTTACTTCACCGAAGGCGTGGTGCGGGCCACCAGCGACCAAGGCTTGTCGCAGCAGTTGGCCGTGATCGAACTCATCCTCAGCGTCGGCTTGTTCGTGTGTTGTGCGGTCTACGTCAAGCTGAGGCTGCGCGTGTTGCCGCCCAAGCCCAAAAAGGGATCCCCGCAAGCCCTGGCGGCCCAAGCCGCGAAAGACGCCGCTGCTTGAACGCGCCCACCCTGCCCTTATCAGAACCATGTCGCACCCGCTGCTGACCGCATTGCGCCAAGCGCTGGGCAACAGCGCCGTGCTCGTGCCCGACGACACAGATCCGCTTGAGCGCCACCTCACCGACTGGCGCAAGCGTTACCGAGGCGACGCCCTTGCGGTGGTTCGCCCCGCAGACACCGCTGGGGTGGCCACCACGGTCAAGCTCTGCGCGCAACACCGTGTGAGCATCGTGCCGCAGGGTGGCAACACCAGCTTGGTCGGTGGCTCGGTGCCCGATGCCACGGGGCAGCAAATCGTGTTGAGCTTGTCGCGCCTGAACCAGGTGTTGGCGGTCGATGCCACCAACCTGTCGCTGACCGTGCAAGCAGGCTGCCTGCTCAGCCAGGTGCAAGCCGCTGCTGACGACGCCGGGCTGCTCTTTCCCTTGAGCTTGGCCTCAGAGGGCAGCTGCACCATCGGCGGCAACCTGGCCACCAACGCGGGCGGCACACAGGTGCTGCGCCATGGAACCGCACGTGCCCTGTGCTTGGGGCTCGAAGCCGTGACGGCGCAAGGCGAGGTCTGGCACGGCCTCAAAGCCCTGCGCAAAGACAACACCGGCTACGACCTGCGCGACCTGCTGATCGGCAGCGAAGGCACGCTGGCCATCATCACCGCAGCCACGCTGGCCCTGAGCCCCCGCCCGGTCAGCCAGCTCGCGGCCCTGGCCAGCTGCGCCACCCTGCCCGACTGCCTGCAGCTCTTACAAGCTGCCCGCATGCGCTTGGGCCCAGCGCTCAACGGCTTTGAGGTCATGCACCAAGGGGCTGTGTCCCTGACGCTGCAGCACCTGCCAGAGCAGGCCAAGGCCGCGCGCGCACTGATGCACACCGACGCCACGCGCCCACCCGAATGGACCGTGTTGATCGACGTCAGCGGGCCGCAAAGCCCGAATGAGCTGTCGTCGCAGCTGCAAACCCTGCTGCAAGACGCCATTGAACAGCGCTGGGCCGACAACGCCAGCGTGGCGCACAACCAGGCCCAGTACCGCGACATGTGGCACCTGCGCGAAAGCGTGCCCCTGGCCGAGAAAATCGAAGGGCAGATGGTTAAGCACGACATCGCCGTGCCCACCTCGGCCATCCCGGCGTTTGTAGACCAGGCCCACAGCGCTTTGCAGGGCGCCTTCCCCGGCTGCCGCATCGTGTGCTTTGGGCACCTCGGCGATGGGAACCTGCACTACAACGTGCAGGGGCCAGCCAGCATCTCTGACCATGCTTTCTTGGCCGACCATGAACATGCGGTCAACGCGCTTGTGTACGACATCGCCCTGCGACTGGGTGGCACCATCTCGGCCGAGCACGGCATCGGCCAGCTCAAGCGCGACGAACTCGGCACACGACAACCCGCCGTGAGCACCGCCTGGATGCGCGCCATCAAGCAAGCGCTTGACCCTGCCGGCACACTCAACCCGGGGCGGTTGGTGCCTTGATGCAGGCCTTGGCACCAACGAGAAGGCTCACTGCACGGGGCCTTTGAGCGAGTCAGGGATCGGCAAACTCACGACCTCGATGCCCTCGTCGCGCAAGGCCTCACGCTCCTGCGGCGTGGTCTGCCCCCGAATGGCGCGCGCAGGCGCATCACCGTGGTGAATGCTGCGAGCCTCTTGCGCAAAATGCTCGCCTACATCTTCGGTGCTCGCGATCACCTGCTTGACCGCCTGGAAATACAGCGCCTGCCATTGCGCCGACTGCGCCTGTGTCAGAGCAGGCGTCTCATCCACCGCATTGGGCACCTCGGACGATGGCGCCGCTGGCGCGTGCGCAGGCTCATGCCGTTTGGACATGGCAGGCGCGGTTTCGTGCTTGAGGTGCGACACATTGAGGTGCGGCGCCGATGGCCGGCGCGTCACGCGCAGCTCGCCACACACCGGGCACGTCAGCAGACCCCGCGCCTGCTGGCCACTGAGGTCATCGGCCGAGGCAAACCAGCCTTCGAAGCCGTGGCCCTGCTCGCAGTGAAGATCAACCACCAGCACGCGCAGACCCACCCATCAAACCGATTGCCATGACAAGGGCCAGCGGCCAGCACGCCATTGCAGCAGCCACATCATGCCCACCACCGTTTTGGCGTCTGTGAGTTGGCCGTCGCGCATCCAGTCTTCCAGCTCCTGCTGGCTGGCAGCAAACACATCCAAAAACTCGCCGTCGTCCAGGTGGCGCTCACCCAAGGTCAGCTCGTCGGCAAACCAAACTTCAATCACCTCGGTGGCGTAGCCGATCACAGGGTGCATCACACCGGCTTTGGCCCAACGCTTGGCCCTGTAGCCGGTCTCTTCCAGCAGTTCACGCTGTGCGCACGCCAGCCCGCCCTCACCGGCATCCAGCTTGCCCGCCGGGAACTCGATCATGGTCTGCCGCACCGGGTAACGGTACTGACGCTCCATCACCAAACGACCGTCCGGCAAGATGGGCACCACCATCACCGCACCGGGGTGCACCACATATTCGCGCGCGGTCTCACGGCCATCGGGCAAACGAACGCGGTCTTTGCGCAGCTGCAGAAAGTGGCCTTGGTAAACCACATCCGACTGCACCGTGTCCTCGCGCAGGTGGCGATCCATGTCGGGGCTCGTGTTCTCAGGTGTGGTCATGGAAATGGGCGGGCGATGCGCTGACGGTGAGCAGTTTGAAACATCCGAGGCGCCCGCAGACGAGGCGACCTGACGGAACGCAGGACTCAGGCTTTGCGTAAATAGCGCCATACAAAGCCTGGGAAGGCCAGTGTCAAGCACACGCCCAACCAAACGGCCACGAACTCCCAGCGCCATTCGCTGACCTGCCCGAGCCGCCCTTCCAGAGCCCTGCCCAAGCCTGCCACCAAGCCCGCATAGACGAGCATTTCAAGCAAGCGCCACGCCACCGACTTGGGCGCACGCAAAGGCCCAACCGCGAACAGGCGTTCGTTCACAAAAGGCAAATTGGCCGCGACAAGCGCGGCCAAAATCACCAGGGC
>JAVLFO010000741.1:0-2644 GCA_046052805.1 Aquabacterium sp.
ACGCCACCGAGCGCGAGCACATGCGGTTGGGGCTCGAAGCCAACGAAGCCCTGACCGGCGAGCGCCCCCTGGGTTGGTACACCGGCCGCGACAGCCCGAACACACGCAGGCTGGTGGCCGACGACGGCGCCCTGCTCTACGACAGCGACCACTACGGTGACGACCTGCACCTGTGGATGCCCGTGCAGCTCAGCGATGGCCAAACGGTGCAACGCTTGGTGGTGCCCTACACGCTGGACGCCAACGACATGCGCTTTTCGCTGCCCCAAGGCTATGCGCAAGGCGAGGACTTCTACATCTACCTGCGCGACACCTTCGACCAGCTGTATGCCGAAGGCGACCCACAAGGCGAAGACCGCCCCAAGATGATGAGCATCGGCATGCACTGCCGTCTGCTGGGCCGCCCCGGTCGCTTCCGCGCCTTCTGCAAGTTCCTCGACCACGTGCAACGCCACCCCGATGTGTGGGTGTGCAAACGCGTGGACATCGCCAAGCACTGGGCCGCCACCCATCCGCACCCTTGACCGAGCGAGCCCGAACGGACACCCCATGCCCTTGACCCTGGACACGCTCAACGCCGCCGACCAAGCAGGCTTCGTGCAACTGCTGGACGGCATCTACGAGCACTCGCCTTGGATCGCCCATGCCGCCTGGGCACAGCGCCCTTTCGTCACCCTGACGCATCTCAAGCACGCCATGGCCACGGTGGTGCGCACGGCCTCGCGTGAAGCCCAGCTCGGCCTGATCTGCGCCCACCCGGAGCTGGCTGGCAAAGCGGCCATGGCGGGCCAGCTCACGGCCGAGTCCACCCATGAGCAAAGCACCTCGGGTCTGACCCATTGCAGCCCTGAAGAATTTGCACGACTGCAGCAGCTCAACGCTGACTACAAAGCGCGCTTCGGTTGGCCCTTCATCATGGCGGTGCGTGGCCCACGGGGCCTGGGCCTGGGCCGCCAAGCCATCATCGAGACCTTCGCGCGCCGCCTGGACCAGCCGGCCCAGGTTGAGTTGGCCGAGTGCCTGCGACAAATCCACCGCATCGCCGAGATCCGTCTGAACGACAAGTTCGGCGTTGTGCCTGAACAAGGCGCCATGGTGTGGGACTGGGCAGAGCAACTGGCCGAGTTCAGCGAACTGGGCTACGAGGAACAAGGCCTGCTGACCGTCACTTACCTCACGCCCGCGCACCGCGAATGCGCCAACCAGCTGCGCACCTGGATGCACGCATGTGGCTTTGACGAGGTGCAAGTTGATGCCGTGGGCAACGTGGTGGGTGTCTACCATGGCAGCGACGCCACCGCGCCACGCCTGCTGACCGGCTCTCACTACGACACCGTACGCAACGGGGGCAAGTACGACGGCCGGCTGGGTATCTTCGTGCCCATGGCCTGCGTGAAAGCGCTGCACCAGCAAGGCCGCCGTCTGCGCCATGGCATTGAGGTCATTGGTTTTGCCGAAGAGGAAGGCCAACGCTATGCCGCCACCTTCCTCGGGTCAGGTGCCTTGGTGGGCGATTTCAAAGCCGAATGGCTGGACCAGGTCGACTTGGATGGCATCACCTTGCGTCAAGCCATGCAGGCGGCCGGCCTCAGCGCCGACCTGAAGGACATCGCCCAGCTTCGTCGCGACCCCAAGCGCTACCTGGGCTTTGTCGAGGTGCACATTGAGCAAGGCCCCTGGCTGGACGAGATCGATCAGCCCTTGGGCGTGGTCACCTCCATCAACGGCAGCGCCCGCTTCGTGGGCGAAGTCATTGGGCAAGCCTGCCACGCAGGCACCACCCCCATGGACCGTCGCCGCGATGCGGCAGCCGCCGTGGCCGAGCTGGTCTTGTACGTCGAGCAACGCGCGGCGCAAGATGCCGGCTCACCCATCGGCCCGTCGGTGGGCACGGTGGGCGTGCTGAACGTGCCCTCGGGCTCGGTCAACGTGGTGCCTGGCCGCTGCCAGTTCACGCTCGATTTGCGCGCACCCACCAACGCCCAACGCGATGCCTTGGTGCAAGACGTGACCCAGCAGTTGCAAGCCATCGTCGAGCGCCGCGGCCTGCGCCACAGCCTCACGCGCAGCATGACGGCGTCTGCCGCCCCATCGGACGCGGCCCTGCAAGCCCGATGGGAAGCCGCCGTCACGGCCACAGGCCTGCCCATCGTCAAACTGCCCAGCGGCGCGGGTCACGATGCCATGAAGCTGCACGAAGCCATGCCCCAGGCCATGCTGTTTGTGCGCGGCGGCAACAACGGCATCAGCCACAACCCGCTCGAGACCATCACCCAGGACGACGCGCAACTGTGCGTCGATGCCTTCATGCACTTGCTGGACCACCTATGAGCACCGCCCCCGTCACTGCCCCTGTAGCGACCACGCCCGAACGCCAAGCTCAGTACGCCGCCATTGACCAGTGGGTCGACGCCCACTTCGACGACGAAGTGCGCTTCCTGCAAGCCCTGGTGCAAGTGCCCACTGACACGCCACCGGGCAACAACACGCCCCATGCGCAACGCACCGCTGAACTGCTCAGTGCCTTTGGCTGGCACGCCGAGCAGCACCATGTGCCCGATGCCGAAGTTAAGGCTTACGGGCTTGAAAGCCTTTGCAACCTGATCGTGCGGCGGCCGTTCGGGCCCACGAACGCACAAGGCAA
>JAVLFO010000742.1:0-10981 GCA_046052805.1 Aquabacterium sp.
CCGTCACAGGCGACGCTGTCGGCGGACGCTGCTGCGCCCCTGACCCCAGGGCAAACCGAGCGCTGGCTCGCGGCCAGCTTCGACCGCCACGCCCGCCGCGCCCTCAACGAATCGTTCTGCCTGAGCCTCTCCGGTGCGGTGAACCAAGCAGCGCTGCAGCAAGCCCTGCAGGACGTGCTGGGCCGCCACGAAGCCTTCCGCACCTGCTTTGACGCCGACGAGCCACTGCAGCGCCTGGACGCCTTCGCCGCGCTCGACGTCCACCCCGTGGACCTGCGCGATCAAGGCGATGCACGGGCCGCACTGGACGCCTTCTGCGCACAGGCCAGCCTCACCGACTTTGCGCTCGACCAGGCCCCGCTGGCACGCGTCAGCCTGCTGAACTTGTCCGATGGCCGCACGGTGGTCCACCTCGTCGTCAGCCACCTGATTTTCGATGGCTGGGCCTCCAGCGTGATGCTGGACGAGTTGGCCACGGCCTACCGCGCACGCAGCCAGGGTCTCGCGCCGGCATGGGCTGCGCCTGCAGAATCACCCCGACAATTCGGCGCCGCCGAGCAGGCACGCTGGGAAGGCCCGCAAGGCCAGGAAGACCTGGCGTTCTGGCGACAAACGCTGGCCCAGGCACCGGCGCCGCTGTCCCTCGGTGACCGGGAGCCGCCGCGCCCCCGCCACTTCACCGGCGACACCCTCACAGCACGCTACGACGGCCCCTTGCTCTTGGCCTTGAAGGCCCGCAGCAAGCAACTCAAAGCCACCCTGTTCCAACTGACCCTGGCCGCGGTGGCCCGCCTCATCCACCGTCGCACCGGTCGGGAAGACTTCATCGTGTCGGTGCCTTGCGCCAGCCAGAGCCTGGCACAGCACGGCCCGCTGATCGGCGACGGCGTGCTGGACCTGCCCCTGCGCCTGCACTGCACCGCCGCCGCCCGCATGGAAGACATGGTCGCGCAGGTCAAGACGCGCTTGCTGGACGCGCTCGAACACCCGCTGGCCACCCAAGGCACCATCGCCAGGGCCCTGGGGGTGCAAGGCACGGGCGACCGCCCGCCCCTGACCGGCATCTATTTCAACTTCAACCCCAAGCTGGACCTCAGCGGCTTCGCGCCCTTGAAGGCCGACATGGTCGAAGCGCGCAAGCTGGGCTTGCTCAGTGAAGTCATCTTCAACTTCTACGACAACGAGGACGCGCTCACCCTCGACCTGCACCACAGCACCGAGTTTTTCAGTCCGCAACGGGCACAGGCCCTGGTCGACGAACTGGGCCAGCTTCTCCAGGAAGCCGCGGGCACCGGACTGACGCCATCCGCGATGGCCACCGAGTTGGTGCATGGCCTGTCACGTGCCGACTGGCAGACCCTGGAAGGCTTCAATGCCACCACCCAAGCCTACCCCACCGGCCTGCGCCTGGGCGACCTGATCCGCCAGACCGTGGCGACCCACCCAGACGCCATCGCCGTGCGTTTCGAGGGCCGCGGCGTCACCTACCGAGAACTCGACCAGCGCGCCTGGGCGCTCGCCGAGCGCTTGCGTGCGCAGGGCGTCAAACCGGGCACCCTGGTCGGTGTGAGCCTGGAGCGCAGCGTCGAGCTGGTGGCCGCGCTGGTGGGCGTCGTGTACAGCGGCGGCGCCTACGTGCCGCTGGACCCGGCTTACCCGCTGGAGCGACTCACGCACATGTGCGAAGACGCCGCCATGCAGATCGTGGTCACCGAACTGGCTGAGTGGGACAAAACCCGCACGGCCTTCCCCGCAGGCATCCAGACGGTCTTCATGAGCGGCTGCACGGCGCCCAGCCCGACCTTCCAGCAAGCGTTGGTGGGCACCCCCACAGACCCGGCCTACGTCATCTTCACCTCGGGATCGACCGGCCGGCCCAAAGGCGCCATGAACGCGCACGCCGGCATCGTCAACCGATTGCAGTGGATGCAGCAGCAGTACCAGCTGGGCACCACCGACAAGGTCCTGCAGAAAACGCCCTACAGCTTCGACGTGTCGGTGTGGGAATTTTTCTGGCCGCTGATGACCGGTGCCACCGTGGTCGAGGCCAAGCCTGAGGGCCACCGCGACGCCAACTACCTCAAGCAGCTGATTGCCAGCGAAGGCATCACCTTCCTGCACTTCGTGCCCTCGATGTTGCGGCTCTTCCTGGAAGAGCCCGGGCTGGGTGAACTGCGCGCCGTCCGCCAGGTGGTCTGCTCGGGCGAGGCGCTGCCGCTGGATGCGGTCGAGCGCTTCTTCGAGCTGCTGCCCCACGCGAAGCTGGACAACCTCTACGGCCCCACCGAGGCCGCCGTGGACGTGACCTGGTGGCCTTGCCGGCCGCACGATCCGCTCGGCATCGTGCCCATCGGCCACCCGATCGCGAACACGCGCATGTACGTGCTCGACGAACAACTGCGCCTGCTGCCGCCCGGCGCCGAGGGCGAGCTCTACATCGGTGGCGTGCAGGTGGGCATGGGCTACGTGGCCCGCCCGGACCTGACGGCCGAACGCTTCCTGCCCGATCCTTTCCACGCTGGCGGTCGCATGTACAAGACGGGCGACGTGGGTCGCTGGCTGCCCAACGGGGCCATCGAGTACATGGGCCGCGCCGACCTGCAGATCAAGCTGCGAGGCAACCGCATCGAGCTCGGTGAAATCGAGGCCAAGCTGATGACCCTGCCCGGCGTGCTGCGCTGCGTCGTCGCCGCCAAAGACTTCGGCGCGGGAGACACCCGCCTCGTCGCCTATGTGGTGGCCAAGGACAAGGCCCCCAGCCATGCCGAGGTCAAGCAGCACCTGTCGGCCCACCTGCCGGAGTACATGCTGCCGCAGCACGTCCTGGCCCTGGCCGACATCCCGCTGTTGCCCAACGGCAAGATCGACCGCAAGGCGCTGCCCTTGCCCGCCAGCGACACCCACGCGCCGACCGCGGGCGGCACCGCCCCCGCCACCCACACCGAGCAAGGCGTGGCCCGCGCCATGCAGGCCGTGCTCAAGTCCGGTCCGCTGAGCCTGGAAGACGATTTCTTCGCGCTGGGCGGCCACTCCCTGCTGGCCGCACGGCTGATCGCGCAACTCAACCGGGAGTTCGGCGTGCAACTGCAGCTGCGCGCGCTGTTCGAATCCCCGACCGTGGCCAAGCTGGCCGCTGCCGTCCTCGCGCAGCAAGGCGAAGGCGCCACGCCACCGCGCCCGCCCCTGGTGCGACGCGCCGACCGCAGCACCTCGCCCATGACCGTGATGCAGCAGCGCGTGGCCTTCATGGAGGCCTTGCAACCCGGGCGGCTGGTGTACCACGCCCCGTCCGGACACCGCTTCCGCGGCCCGATGGACCTGGCCGCGTTCAACCGGGCCTACCGCGAGATGGCGCGCAGGCAGGAGGCCTTCCGCACCGCCATCGTCAAGCGCGATGGCCAGCTGGTGCAGGTCATGGACGCCAAGCTGGTCTTGCCCGATCTGCCCCTGCTGGACCTCACCCACCTGCCCGACACCGCGCGCGAAGCCGCGATGCAGGCCCACATGAACGAGCTGGTCGCCCAGACCTTCGCGCTCGACCATGCGCCGCTCATCCGCAGCCAGCTCTACAAGCTCGCCGACGACCACCACGGCTTCTTCCTGATGGCCCACCACATCGTCTGGGACGGCGCGTCCTTCGACGTGCTCTACCGCGAGATGTCGGCGCACTACGCGGCCTTCTCTGCCGGCGCAGCCCAGTCGCCCCTGCCGGAGCTGACGGTGGACCACGGCGATTTCACCGCCTGGCACAACACCTGGATGAAGAGCGAGGAAATCCGCCAGCAACTGCGCTTCTGGGAGCAGCTCGCCGCCGCCCACCCGACGCAGGCCGAGCCCCCGATCGACCGGGCTCGCCCCGAGCAGCCCTCGGGCAACGGCGCCACCGCCTTCATCGACTTCGACCACGCCCAGGCCGAAGCCGTGCGTGCCATCGCGCGCCAGACAGGCAGCCCTGTGAGCATCGTCTTCCTGGCGATGTACGCGGCCCTGATGTCCGAATGGATGCAGGACGCGGCGCCCGGCATCGGCCTGCCGGTGCGCGGCCGCCCCGCCCCTGAGCTGGAACACGTGATGGGCTTCTTCAACAACATGCTGCCGATGCGCGTGGCCGTGCGCCAGGACCTCAGCGCGATCGACTGGGTGCGCGAAGTGCGTCGCCAGATCACCGGCGCGCTGTCCAACCAGGACGTGCCATTCGAGCTCATCGCCCAGCAGCTCAAGCTGAAGTCGGGCAAGCTCTACCAGGTGCTGTTCAACTTCCAGGACGTGCGCGATCGCATCACCCGCTGGGGCGACCTGGCACACGAACGCGTCAACCTGCTGAAGTACGGCTCCACCGAGGACATGAACTTCTGGCTGGTGGAAGAGAAGGAGAAAATCGGCGGTGGTTTCCAGTACGACACCGACGTGCTGCTGCCCGCCACGGCCGAGGCCCTGCGCGACCGCTATGCCGTGCTGATGCGCCGCCTGGTCGAGCGCCCCGACTGCTTGCTGAGCGAGTTGCTGGCCCCCACCGACGCCGAAGCACACAGGCTGCAGAGCTGGCAGCCCGCGCCGCTGGTGTCGGCAGCCGATGCAGACCACGCGATCACGCAGCCGGCGCAGCCCTCGGCCATCGCCTTGCGCCACGGCAGCCGCGTGCTCACGGCCAGCGAGCTCGCCAAACGCGTGGAACACTGCGCAGACACACTCAGGACCCACCTGAGCCCCCACGGCGGCGCTGGTCTGGCGGGCCCAGCGGGCACCCCGCCGTCCGCCCCCGCCTGCATCGGGGTGGACATCGCCGACCCGGTGGCACAGCTGGTCGCCTCCCTGGCCGTCTGGCGCCTGGGCCTGGCCTGTGCAGCCCCCTCGGCGGCTGTGCCGAGCCTGGCGCAGACACCCGGCCTGCTGGCCTGCATCACAGACCGCGAAGCGGCATCGCCCGGCACGCCAACGGCGCTGCACCTGGGCGCGCACCTGGTGCCTGGCCATCAGCCGGGGACGCCCCGCGAAATCGACACACCCAGCCACACGGGCGCCTCGCACGGTGCAGCCCACTCGGTGTCGGCCACCCAGATCAACGAGGTGGCCACCCGCCTGGCCGAGCGTTTGGGCGATGCGCTGAGCGGCACGGTGCTGCTGGCCCACACCGGCGAGCGCCACTTGATGGCCGCCCTGGCCCTGGCCGCCCGCTTGCGGCAGGCCGAGGTCCATTTGCCCGAGGCATCCAGTTCGGTCCAGGCCCATGGGCCGGCCTGGCTGAGCACCTTGTCGGCCACGGGCACGCGCCTGGCGCTGCTCAGCGCCGAGCAGGCACAGCTTGCCGCGGCACACGCACCGCTGCAAGGCCGCGCGGTGCTGCTGCCCACGGCGCAGACCCAGCCTGTCGTCCTGTCCCAGCTCATGGCCGCGGGAGCCCGCGTGGCCTCCGTGCTGACGGCACCCAGCAGCGGCATGCCAGTGGCCGCCGGCTGGTTGACCGACCCACGGGATGCCGGCGTGTGTGGTCTGCCATTGCTCAGTGGCTTGGCCATCGTCGATGCGCACGGGCGCACTTTGGGCGTCAACGCCCTCGGCCACCTGGCTGGCGATGCCAGCCGCAGCGTGTCCCTGCGCTGGCGTGCCGACGGTCAATGGCATTGCCCGAACCTGCCCGACCTGAGCCCGACGGGCACAGCCACGCTGCCATCCTCTGCACCCATCGCCTTGCGATCCGCCGCTGGCGCTGGCGAGTCCGCAGAGGCCGTGCTCATCCGGATCTGGCAAGGCTTGCTGGGCACCCAGGGCATCGGCCCGCAAGACAACTTCTTCGAGCTCGGCGGCAACTCACTCCTCGCCATGGCCGCCATCGAAGAAGCGCGCAAGGCGCTGGGCATCGACATCGACGCCCGCCGCTTCGTCTTCGAAACCCTGGGCCAACTGGCAGAGACGGCATCGGCCCAAACGCCTGACACGCCCCAGGCGCCCCAGTGCCCGCCCGCCTTGCACGTTGCGAACACCGATGCGTCCGGGCTTGCGCAGGCGTCTGCGGCGCACTCAGCCTCCGCAGGCAAGCGCCGCGGCTGGCTCGACCGCGCACGCGACGCCTTCTCGGCCCGCACGGGCACCGACGATGGCGCGAGGTGACCTGGCCCCATGAGCACGCTCGTTCCCCGACGCTTCGGCCCCGCATGGCGCACCGCCCTCGGCCTCATCCAACATCCCCCGGAAGGCACCCCACGCCAGGGCGCGTTCTTGCTGGCACGGCCCGTGGGCTTGGCCGCCACCCGCAGCGCCAGCATGTTCCGCGTGCTGTCGGACCGGCTGAGCCGATCTGGCGCCACCGTGATGCGCTTCGACTACCACGGCACAGGTGACTCCCCAGGCGAAGAGGCCGATCAATCGCTGGAGGACTGGTCGCGCGACATCCAGGAGGCACAGGCCAGCCTGGTCGAAGCCATCCAAGCACCGCACACAGACTGGTTCGGCATGGGCCTGGGCGCCAACCTGATGCTGCAAGCCGCATTGCGTGCCCCTCGTCCGCCGCGGCGCCTGCTGCTGTGGGAGCCCATCGAGCACGGCCCCCAACACCTCGACGACCTGCTCAACGCGCACCGCCAGGAGCTGACCATGCAACTGGCCCGTCCATGGCCGACGCTGCTGGCCAGCGGCATGGCCACCGAACCCCAATGGCCAGGCTCGGTGCTGGGTTTCCACGTCGGCGCGCAACTGCTCAACGACTTGCAGCACCTGCCGCCCTTGCACCCATGGCTGTCGCTGGTGGTGCAACGCGGCATCGATGTCACGCTGTGCGCCTCCGAAGAAGTCCTGCAACGCGCGAATGGCGCGCTGCCGGCCACCGTGCAAGACCGCATCCACCTGCTGCCCTTGTCCAACCAGACCAACTGGCTGTCCAGCGAAGCGATGGGCGCGGCCGTCGTCCCACCCGAGCTGGGCCGCATCCTGGAAGTCCTCACACCATGACCTGCCTGGAAGAGACCTTGATGCTGGGCGCATCGCAGCACCTGGTCAGCACCTTCGTGACCCCCTTGCAACTGCCTGCAGGTGGTCCGCCCGTCGTGGCCCTGCTGACCAATTCCGGCGTGATCCCGCGCTCGGGCCCGAACCGCATGAACGTGCACCTGTCACGGCAGTTCGCCGCCATGGGCATCCCCTCGGTCCGCTTTGACCTCAGCGGCCTGGGCGACAGCGGCCGCCCCAGCCAGGCCAAACCGATGATGGCCCAGTGGGTTGCCGACTGCCAGGCGGTCATGGACCACGCCCAGCAGCGCCACGGTTGCGCCCATTTCCTGATGGTGGGGTTTTGCTCCGGTGCCGAAGTGGCCCACCTGCTGGCGCTGGAAGACCGCCGCATGCGCGCCGCACTGCTGTGGGACATGTACGCCTACCCGACGCCGGCCTCGCGCTTGCGCTTCCAGTTGTTCCGCCTGCAACGCCTCGGCTTGTCAGGGCTGGCCCACAAGCTGGGTGCGCGCCTCATGCGCCTCGTCCGTCCTGCGCACATCCCCGCCAAGGCCGCACGCCCGGCCGCCATCCCCGCAAGCCCCCCCAGCAAGGCGGAGCTCGTCACGCGGCTCAACACCTTGGCAGCACAAGGCGTGGTCCTGCATTTTTCATTCGGCGAGGGCAACCCGCACTGGTTCAACCACGAGCGCCAGTTCTGGGACATGTTCAAGGGCGAGCCCTTTTTGCAACACGTCAGCTTCCGCTTCCTGAAAGAGTCCGACCACCTCATGACGGCAGGCAGCGCCCAAGCGGCCTTCTTGGCCATGACCTCAGAGTGGGTCCAGGGCCGTGTCCTGCCCAAGCTGGCCCCAGCCCGCCCTTGATCAAGCGCGCCGTCGCCCTGGCAGACACCTGTCGATGACGCGCTCGAACCCACGCCGCTGCCCCTCACCCACCTTGGCGTAAAGCCAGGTGATGAGCAGCACCCCCAAGGTGATGCCGGCGAAATGTGCGTAAGTCACCCGGTGCCAGCCGAGCGCCAGCGCGAAGGTGAACAGGGTGAAGTGCAACAGGTAGAACGTGAAAGTGCGTGCCGCGGCCCCACGGATCACCCGGGCCAGGCCGCCCGTGATCCCGATGCGGCTGTGCGCAGCGCCCACCAGGAAAACCGTGAACAGCAGCGCCATCGCGTAGTCAGACAGCGCATGGACTGTCGAGCCGCTGTAGAACTGGACATGCAACACACGGGAAAACATGCCGTACATGTCCTTGGAGGCTTGGTCCAGCAGTTTCTGCCAATGCAGCATGACAAAGGCCGCGTACGCCGCCACGGACGCCAGCATCATCAAGCGCGCGCCCCAGGCCGGCAACTGCCAGCGCCCCACCCGCGGGTAGAGCCACACGCCCACCCACCAAATCGGCATCAGCAACCAGATCCGTGGCCCCATGCACAGGAAGATCAGCCCTGCCACGGCCAGCCGAACCCGCCCTTTCAGGAAGAAAATGGCACCGAAGAACGCGTAGTACCACGCCTCGTAGCTGAGGGACCAGTACGGCGCGATGGAAAAGGGCTGGAAAGCACCCAGCCAGGTCTCACCAAGGAACGCCAGGTGCAGCGGAATGAACAACCAAGGCCTCGGGTACTGCCAGGTCGGGACGTACTGGGACACATCGATGCGCATGCCGATGTTGTCCACCACATAGGCGAACAAGATGGCGGGCAAAGCCACAGAATACAAACGAGAACTGCGCGCCAGCACGTAGGACCGCAGCCCCTCGTCCGCACGCTGCCGCGTCGTGTGCGCCACGACCAGCCCCGAGATGATGAAAAATGCGGTGACAGCGTCATCGGCACTGCGTTGCCACTGGATGCCCGCCGACAAGGGCGCCACCTCCAGCCCGACACCGTGGCCCACAAAGACCGCCAAGGCCGCCAGCACACGGCACAGGTCCAGCCAGATCGACAGCACCGGGCTCACAGGCACACCTCAGCACACACGGGTGGCACGGCCACATGATGAAACGCAACAGCAACGAACATGATGGCCCCTTGGCAGCACGGCACGCACCCGATGAAGCCGGGTGCGCCGCGCGAATCATGTCATGGCGCCCGTGGCCAACAGCATGGCCTTGGCCAGCGGCGGCCCCCTCAGTCAGGTGGCACACTTGGTCGCCCCTGGCCGGACACGAGGTCACGGCCTTCCTTTTCCAGGTGGGCGATGCACAGTGGGACCGGCCACCGCTGACCGATTGCCTCAGCGCCAGCGAACAGGCGCGTGCCGCGCGCTTCAAGTTCGAGGCTCACGCGCGCCGCTACCGCGTTGGCCGAGCGGTCACCAGGCACCTGCTGGCAGATGTCTGCGAGCGCCCTGCCCCTGCGCTGCCGTGGTCAGAAAGCCCGCTGGGCAAACCCCTGCTGACCGGCGCTGCGCCCCCCCGCTTCAACCTGAGCCACAGCGACGACTGGGCCTTGCTGGCCGTGTCGGCCACGCTGGAAGTGGGTGTGGACCTGGAGATGTGCAGCCAGCGCGATCACATGGCCAGCCTGGGCCAGCGCATCCTCAGCCCGACAGAGGCCCTGGCCTGGGCAAGCACTCACACGGATGCCAACGCCGACGCACTGCTGCGCACCTGGGTGCGCAAGGAGGCCTGCCTGAAAGCCCTGGGGGTGGGCCTCACCGTGGAGATGTCCAGCCTGACCTTGCTGCCCGCCATCGGACAAGCGCAACTGACGCCGCCCGGAGCCCCACCGCCCCACCAGGGTGATGCGGGCGCGCCTGCTGCGCTGCACTGGCTTGACCTGAGTTTGCCGCCCGATTGTCCGGGCATGGCCAGCATCGCTTGGCAGCCCCCCTGAGGCGCAGCACAGGGACTGGGCGCAGAGAGCAGGAGAGCAGAGACTTGGCAGGTGACGTGGCTCAGACGTCGTGCGGCAGGCGCAAGGTATGGCGCACTTTGCGACGCGCGCGCCAGAGGAAGGACTTCAGGTGATCCCGGCCGGTGCTGTGGCCCACCGCGGAGGGCGCCAAGCCCATGCCGCGCAGCTTGTGGTTGAGCTGGAGGGCGTCCAGCTGGGCCTGGCTCTCAGGCGTGTTGAAGATGATGGACATCGAAATCGAGACATCGTCCGTCCCGTTCTGGACGTAGTGCCCGGCCATGAACGGGATGTGCAGGCCTTCCCCCGGCGCAAAGTTGAAACGCTGACCAAAGCTGTCCAGGGCATCCGACCACGGCAGCTTGGTGTTCTCATAGGCCGCGTAAGCCTCGCGCGCCTCGTCGGCCACCACCCTGTTTTCCCAGGCCGGGAACAAGGCCACCTGTTTGCTGCCGCGGAACTGCAGGAGCATGGTGGAGTTGCGATCGATGTGGAACGGCGTGTGGCTGCCTGGCGAAGCAATGAACAGGTACAGGCGCGGATCGATCAGCAGGCGCCGGCGGTCACCAAAGGCCCGCTGCAGCAAGGCCGTCACATCGGCGCTCAGGTCGCGGAACAGGGGCTGGAAGGACTCATGGATCTGGGGCGAGCGCACCATGACGTAGGAGTCTGAGGTCCGCATGCGCTCCATGGTTTCGGCCAGCGACATCTGGCTGCGGTGATGCACATCGCACTTCTCGAAGTCATCGCCATTGCGCATCAAACCCTTCGAGTACTTGACGTACTCGCTTGGCAGCGAGGGAATGACGCGGGCGAGGTTGTCCAACTCCAGGGCTGGATGGCCCATCAACTGGTGATGGAACTTGAACGGATCGCGGTCCAGGACGCGGGCGTCCACCGAGGTGTCAAAGCATTTCAACAAGCGGCACTCCTTTGGGCCCGGATGTTAACGGCATCTGCCCGTGTCGGTCCACGGACCGAGGCCTCCAAGCGCCAAAGGTCCATGCGCACCCCGAAGGTCGTTCACAAATCACGCAAGGGGTGGGCACGAGGCGGCCAGACCGCTTCGAAAAACGCCGCGACCTCCGCATCGCCCACCTCGGCCACCGTGGCAGGCTGCCAGCACGGTGCACGCCCCTTGTCCACCACCAGCGCCTGCACGCCCTCGAACACCTCCGC
>JAVLFO010000743.1:0-1829 GCA_046052805.1 Aquabacterium sp.
CGACTAGTCGTCGGCAGCGTCAGATGTGTATAAGAGACAGTAGTAGCAGTCAAACACGGGCACGCCGTCCACTTTCGCTTTGATGATTTGGTCGAGATCCAGCTCGATGAAGTCGCCGGGCTTGAACGACAGCAGCTGCTCGACGGTGGCGGGCGCGTGGCCCAGCTCAGCCACCAAGTCGACCTCGGCCGACTGGATTTGCTGCGTCAGCAACTTGACCCAGCGGCGATCAGGCTCGGCCGAGTCGCCCTGGATGGACGAGAACAGCGTGTCGCGGATGGGCTCGAGCGTGGCGTAGGGGATGCAGATGTGGATGGTGCCGCTGGCATCGCCGATCTCGAGCGTGAAGGAGCAGCACACCACGATCTCACTGGGCGTGGCCACGGTGGCAAATTGGGGTTGCATCTCCGAGCGCTGGTATTCCAGCGCCACTGGGTAGATGCCTTGCCAAGAACGCTTGTACTCGGCGCTGATGACTTCAACGAGTCGGTGGATGATGCGCTGCTCGGTGGCCGAGAAGTCGCGACCTTCAATGCGCGTGTGGAACTTGCCAGCGCCACCAAACAGCGAGTCGATGACGGCAAACACCAAGGTGGGGTCACACACGATCAGACCGGAGCCACGCAGAGGCCGTACCGCCATGATGTTGAAGTTCGTGGGCACCACGATCTCGCGCAAAAAGGCGCTGTACTTTTGCACCTTGATGCCGCCCACCGACACCTCGGGCGACTTGCGGATCAGGTTGAACAAGCCGATGCGGATGTTGCGTGCAAAGCGCTCGTTGATGATCTCCATCGTGGGCATGCGCCCGCGAACAATCCGCTCTTGGTTGGCCAGGTTGTATTCGCGAATGCCCTCCTTGGGCACGTCTTCCTGCTCCAACTTCTGGCTTTCGCCCGTGATGCCTTGCAAGAGGGCATCAACTTCGTCTTGAGAGAGGATTTGCTGGTTCATGGCCTGGACTTCTCGGACCGCGGTGGTGGGTTCAGCAAGGGCTCACTGGATGATGAAAGACGAGTACACGACCTGCACGATCGGGTTGTAGGACTCGACCTTCTTTTTCTTCTTCTTTTTCTTTTTGGGGGTGGACTCTTCGTCGGCCTTGGCCGCCGCTTCCTCGTCTTCGGGGTCTTCGATTTCAAAACCCATGGCGCGGGCTGCCTCGCGCTTGATCTCTTCGGCCAGCTTTTGCTTGCCTTCGACCGTGAGCAGCTCTTCGGCCGTCTTGTGCGAGAGGATCAGCAGCACCGCGTTGCGGATGGCAGGCATGTAGGCCTTCATCTCTTCGGCGACCTTGGCGTCTTCGACCTGCAAATTGATACCGACCTGGGCAAAGCGCTCGTTTTCGCGGTCGGCCAGGTTGACCACGAAGGGGTCAAGCGGCACGAAGGTGGGTGGGCCTTTGTGCTCGTCCTTGCCGTGCTCAGGCTTTTTGGCCTCTTTGGCTGGCTTGGCGTGCTCTTCGCCCCCGTCTTCGCCTTCGGCGGCGGCAGCGGCTTCAGCGTCGGCCTTTTTCTTCATCATGAAGAAAGCGCCACCACCCCCCACCACCAGCAGCAACACGACTGCGGCAATGATGATGATGAGCTTCTTGCTGCCCTTTTTGGGGGCTTCGCCTTCTGCCGGGGCGGCGGGGGCTGCTGACATGCGCTGATCTCCTGGGTTCATGTCCGCCGCTCACAGATGAGCTCAAGACATGATGGGATTATTCGAAGTCAGCGGTTTCGCGATGTGCCAATAAGGGATGTGAAACAGGCGCGATTCCGGAGGGCCTGTCTCTTATACACATCTGACGCTGCCGACGACTAGTCGAGTGTAGATCTCGGTGG
>JAVLFO010000744.1:0-1624 GCA_046052805.1 Aquabacterium sp.
GACTCACCCTCGCTCTCATCCACGCTCGATATGTCGTCGACGTAGGCAAGATCGAGGTCCACCAGGGCCGTGGACGTGCGCCGGGACGGCATCGTGCCCATCATCATGGAGAAGGCGTCGTAAAGAAAGTCGTGGTACGCGTGGTCCTCGGAGGAAGACGGGGACAGCCCGAGCGCCTCACGAGCGTGCGCGCCCCTTTCGCCAAGTTGCACCGGGCTCAGTTTCCGAAGCCCAGCGATGGCCTGGGCCGGAGTCTTGGGCGCGGACGTCTCTGGAGCGGCTGGATTCGTGAGCTCGTCCACGTGCGCATCGAGGAACTCGTCCAGGGTCTTGCCCTCGCGCAGCGCGCGCTCGATGAAGCGCATGGCCCAGCCCGGACGCCCCACGAACCACCCCGACGCCTCCTCGAGACGCTGAGCGCCCGAAGAGAGACGTCGACTCAGCACCTCGCGGGCCTTGGCGCGATCGAGCCCAGGGAAGTCCTTGTACACGCTGGCAGGACGAGAGCCCATCCCCATGCCCGACACGAGTGTGGGCGCCGCAGCAAGTAGAGGGAATCCCGTGCCCCCGAGCACGACGTTGCGCGGGTGGAACACTCCGCGCAACCCCTCGAGCACGGCGCTCAACAGGGGACGGGGCTCGCTGCTGTCCTTGGACGAGGCCACGAGTCGTCCGTTCGAGACGAGACACTGCGCCTCGTCGAGGAACACGGGGCGCATCCCGTGCTCGATGCGAAGCATGACGAAATCCCCGAGTGGGACGGGCGCGCCCGGGTTCGTTCCGGTGAAGAGCGCGAGGGCGAGCTCTCGGAACGGGTCGACCCCGTCCCACCCAAACGCCACGACGGGGTACGTCTGCATGAGGAGCCAGGCCTTGAAGTACCCGGACGCTCGATCGGGCGAGGTCCAGTCGCACGTGCGGTACCACTCGTCGAGAATCGCGAGGTACGCGTACGCGACGCACCCCGTCGCGCGAATCGCCCTGGAGCGTCGACGCGCGAGGACGGCGGGGGTGGGCGGATCCGAGTCGGTCGACCACAGGGCGTCGTCCGCGGCGTACATTCTCTCGAGACAGGCGTCGAGGGCGGTGGACCCCTCACGCATGTTCGTGCTCGTCTCGCCCGCTTCGAATACGCGAGCCGAGAAGACGATCGAGAGATGCGACGCCGCGAACTGCATCATGCGGCGGGTCTTGCCCGCGCCCGAGGGCGCGACGAGAGTGATCCCGTCGCCTCGCTCCGCGATGGACGCGAGCTTCGCAAAGTCCTCGGAGCGAAGCTCGCGACCGTCGAGCGCGTCGAGGAGCAGGCGAGGGCCCGTGGAAAGGTTCCCGCGTCGCAACTCGTACACGGGGCGAGCCGGAACGGGGGACCTCGGGAACTCGACCTCGGCTCGTTGCCGCAGCACGGAGTCGCCGGCAGGAACGCTCCTGCCCTTAGCCTTCATGGCCGAGAAGAACTCGCGCGCGACCTCGGCCGCGGTCGCGAGCTGCTGCCGCTGCTGCGGCTGCGCCGCCGCGAGGCTCGGGGCGAGGTTCAGATCCGCCAATCGACGCTCTGTTCGGGTCAGCGTCGAGGGCGTCAGTTTCACGCGTCCGAAGGGGCAGTCGAGGGTGTTCGCTCTCG
>JAVLFO010000745.1:0-2574 GCA_046052805.1 Aquabacterium sp.
CGGCAGCGTCAGATGTGTATAAGAGACAGGCATGGCCTGGATCAACGTGGGCAGCGTCAGTCTGTTCGTGGCGAGCTATGTGTGCCTGCACTCTCGCCACCATTACCTGGGCGTGTTGCTGATCCTGCTGGAGATCATGGCGCACGCCATCCTGGGCGTGTTTGCCATCGGATGGGACAGCGGCTTTCACTACTACCTGCTGGTGGTGGTGCCCGTGGTGATGATTGGTCAATCCACCCACCTGAGGCAGAAACTCTCGATCATCGGGGGCTTGCTATTGATCTACACGCTGCTGGACTACGCCTCGCACCAAACCACCCCGTGGAACCCTTTGAGTGAGTCGGTCCTGACCGGCTGGCGCCTGTTCAACAGCACCATGACCTTCGTGCTGCTGACCTACCTGTCGCACATGTACATGCGCGCCATCATGCGGGCCGAGAGGCAGTTGCGCGAGCTGGCCACCACCGACCCGCTGACCCAGCTGGCCAACCGCCGCAGCCTGCTCGACATCGCCGAGAAAGCCATCAAGGCCGCCGAGCAAAGCGGCGATTCGGTGGCCTTCGTGCTGGCCGACATCGATCACTTCAAGTCGGTCAATGACATTCACGGACATGCCGTGGGCGATATCGTGCTGGGCCAGGTCAGCGAACAGCTCAAGCAAGCCGTGCGCAACAACGACACCGTCTCTCGCTGGGGCGGTGAGGAATTCTTGATCTTCATGCCGCAGGCCAGCCTGGACACCGCCTTGGCCGTGGCCGAGCGCCTGCGTGAGCAAGTGGCTGGCATCGCGGTGCCCGTGGGCCAGCGCACCATCCGCGTGAGCATGACCTTTGGTGTGAGCAGCCTGCGGCAGGGCGAAACCTTGGACCAGGCCGTGGCACGCGCCGACATGGCCTTGTACTCGGGCAAGATCGGCGGGCGCAATCAGGTGGTCAGGGCCGCCGCCTGAACGCCCAGGACGTGGGCCCACGCGGTCAGGCTCAACAAAGCACCGGCCGTGGTCCATAAAATGAGGCGGGCCACCAACGCCGTTCGGGCACCTTCGCGTTCGGCCAACATCGACACATTGCTGGCCGATGGCAAGGCCGCTGCCAGGGTCAAGGTCAACAAACCTGTGGGCGACACAGCGTGCCCCAAGGCCGCCAAGCCGGCACCCAAAGCCGCAACGCCCACCGGATGGGCCACCAGTTTGAGCGCCACAGGCACGGCCACAGAACGGGCTGGCAATACCTGACGGGCTGCACCCGCCACATCATCGGCTTCAGGCCGCATTTGGGCCCGCGCCACCACCGCCCCCAGCGTGAACAAGGCCGCAGGCGTGGCCGACAGGCCCAGCAAACGCACGGTCTCGTCGGCCGCATGAGGCAGGTGCCAGCCCAGCTCGGCCATCCCCATGCCGAGGGCCACCGACCACAGCAGCGGGTTGCGCAAAGCGCCCTTGAGCGATGCCCAGGCCGCTTGCCGCGCCTCGGCCTGGTCGGCATCTTGGGCGCCATGCACCGTGTGCGAATGGGCCCAGGCCAAGCAAAGCGAGCTCAACAGCAGCACATCGATCACGATGGTGGCCGCCACCGGCCCGGCCGCCTGTGCGCCCAGCAAGCCCGTCAACAAAGGCAGGCCCAAAAAGCCCGTGTTCGGAAAGGCCGTGGCCAAGGCCATCAAACCGCCATCGCGGCGCGACAAGCCAGCGCGCTGCGCCCACCACAAGGCCAGCGCCACCACCACCAAACCCGCCAGCCCGTACACCAGCAGCAGGCCCAGCAGCCCCGCTTGTGCCAAGGCACCACTGGCACCCAGTCTGAACAACAAGGCAGGCAGGCCAAAAAACAGCACAAAGGTGTTGAGCGCGCCAATGCCGTCCAGCGCCAGCAAGGCGCTTCGGGTGGCCAGCCAGCCCATCAGGACCAAAGCGAAGAAGGGCAAAAACTGCAGCAACAGGCTTGTCATGCCGACATTGTCGCCTCAGCCCCCAAGGCTCAGCGCACCCGCAACATGCCCAGCACGCCGCCCTTGCGCATCACGCGCCAGCCCAGCAGCACGGCCAGGATCACGGCGTAGACCATGACCTCGCCCAGATCGTTCTTGGCCGACTTCTTCCAGTAGAAATGCAGCAAGCCCAGCAGCGCAATGGCGTAGGTGAGCTTGTGCAGGGCCTGCCAGCGCTTGCCGCCCAAGGCACGCACGGCCGCATTGAACGAGGTCAGTGCCAGCGGGGTCATCAAGGCCAAGGCCAGCACGCCCACCAAAATGAAATTGCGCTTGAGGATGTCCTTGATGATGTCATCCATCACCAAGCCCTTGTCCAAACCGGCATAGGCCGTGAAGTGCAAGGCCGCATACACAAAGGCCGTCACGCCCAAGGTGCGCCGGTAACGCAGCAAAGCGGGCAGCGAAGCCACATCGCGCAGAGGCGAAATCGCCAGGGTCAGCCACAGCCAGCGCAAGGCCCACTCGCCGGTCTCTTTGATGAGTTTTTCAGCCGGGTTGGCGCCCAGCTGGTTGGTCAATGCCCCGGCCAGCAAGGCCAGCGCCGGCACCGCGCACAGGGCCCACAGCAGGGGCTTGACCCAGGGT
>JAVLFO010000746.1:0-1557 GCA_046052805.1 Aquabacterium sp.
ACCTGGCGCGCCATCGACACCTGCCCCTTGCCGCCGTCGATCAAGACGATGTCGGGCACACGGGCGGCCTTGATGCCACTGGCGCTGTAGCGGCGCTCCAGGGCTTGCTTCATGGCGGCGTAGTCGTCGCCCCCGGTGATGTCGGTGATGTTGTAGCGGCGGTATTGCGAGGACTGCATCTTGTGTCCCTCGTAGACCACGCACGAGGCCTGCGTGGCTTCACCCGCGGTGTGGCTGATGTCAAAGCACTCGATGCGCAGGCTGGCCAAAGGGTCGGTGCTGCGGGGCTTGGTGGCCTTGCTGGCTTCTCCCTCTGGGGACTCGGTGACTTCTTGTGCAGCGGCTGCGTCGTCCAGGCCGGCTTCGCGCGCATCCAAGTCCAACTCGAGCCCCAGGGCGTCGACCAAAGCACGGGTGCGGGCCTGCTGCGAGCCCTCTTCGCTGAGCAAGCGGGCCAGCGAGAGCTCGGCGCCTTTGATGGCCATCTCGAGCCAGGCACGGCGCTGCTCGCGGGGCTGGTGCACCACGGTGATTTTGCGCCCACCGTGCTCGCCGAGCGCTTCGATCAAGGCGGGGTCGACCGGGTGGCTCAGGATCAACAAGCTGGGCACGGCGCCACCCAGGTAGTGCTGCGCCAGGAAGGCTTCGAGCACGCGCGTTTCGGTGGCCGAGACGAGGTCACTGGCCTGCGCCTGAGCCGCGTCTGCGGTGGACTCGGCCTCGTCGGGCGCCAGCACATGGTCTTGCACATGCACGGGGAAATGCGCCCGGTCGCCCAGATGGCGTCCGCCACGCACCATGGCCAAGTTCACGCAGGCGCGACCGCCATCGACCTTGACGGCCAGCACGTCCACGTCCTTGTCCATGACCGTGTCCACCGACTGCTGGTGCAACACGGTCGACAAGGCCGAGATCTGGTTGCGGATCTCGGCGGCTTGCTCGTATTCCATGCGCTCGGCGTGGGCCATCATGCGGGCTTGCAGGTCATCGAGCACGGCCTCAGGCTCGCCCAGCAAGAAGCGCTCGGCCTGGGCCACGCTCAGGGCGTAGTCGGCCTTGCTGATGAAATCGACGCAGGGGCCACTGCAGCGCTTGATTTGGTAGAGCAAGCACGGGCGCGAGCGGTTGTTGTAGACCGCGTCTTCACAGGTGCGCAGCAAGAACACCTTTTGCAGCAGCTGGATGGTGCCTTTGACGGCCCACGCATTCGGGTACGGCCCGAAGTAGCGGTGCTTGCGATCAACAGCACCCCGGTAGTAGGACATGCGCGGGAAGTCGTGCGATGCGATCTTCAAGTAGGGGTAGCTCTTGTCGTCACGGAACAGGATGTTGAACCGCGGGTTGAGCGTCTTGATGAGGTTGTTTTCGAGCAGCAGCGCTTCGGCCTCGCTGCGCACGACCGTGGTCTCCATGCGCTGGATGCGCGAGACCATGTGCCCGATGCGGCTGCCGCCGTGGTTTTTGTGGAAGTAGCTGGACACGCGCTTTTTGAGGTCGCGCGCCTTGCCCACTGTCTCTTATACACATCTGACGCTGCCGACGACTAGTCGAGTGTAG
>JAVLFO010000747.1:0-6908 GCA_046052805.1 Aquabacterium sp.
AGCTCTACCCCATGCGGGTGCGCGATTTCAGGCTGTTTGGCTACACCTCGGTGCTGTTCCCGGGCTTGGATGCCGCTTCAGACGACTGACGCGCGCCTCAGCTCAGTTGCTGCTGGACCGGTCGGCCTGCCAGGCATGGGCCTGCAGCACGTTCAAAGGGATCACTTCGAGCGCTTTTTCGTGGGTGCTGTCCAGCACAACCGGCGGCGCCATGCCCGCATGCCAAGCCTCCAGCCAGCGGTTGGCGCACAGGCACCAGCGTTGACCAGGCTCCAGACCCGGGAAGCGCCACTCAGGGCGGGGGGTGCTCAGGTCGTTGCCGCGTTGCAGCGAATAAGCCAGGAAATCGGCTGTGACGCGCGCGCAGACCACGTGCAAGCCGGTGTCGTCCTCGCGGGTGCGGCAGCAACCATCTCTGAAGTAGCCCGTGACCGGGTCAAATGAGCAAGCCCGCAAAGGACCACCCAATACATTGCGACCCGCGGTCAGTTCAACGCCCATGCTGCGCTCGCATCCAAAAACAAAGTGACTGAGCCCCCGCAGCCGGGCTCACAGTTGCTCAAGAACCAAAAAATCGGTTTCGATGGCCAAGATGCGGTGCGATCCGGTGCGTGGCACGTGAGGGCCGTGGTGGCGAGCCATCCAGTCAGCGCCTCGGTAGTTCACCAAAGCGGTGCCCCGAGACGACCAGCGCTCGACAGTCACCTCTTCGCCCAGGTCGAGCTGGCTCAGGCCGGCGGTGGTGTAGCTGTCGAGGTCAATGATGCCGCGCTTGAGCAAGCGTCTGTGCCACAGCATGACTGCAACGCCGCCCACGCTGGCTGCGATCAGCAGCTGGTCGGTGTGCGGGACGCCAAAGATCGCCGCCAACGCCGCCGCTGCCGCCCCCAGGCTCAGCATCAGCAGATGCAAAGACCCGGTCAGCAGTTCCAGGCTGATCAAAAAAGCCGTGATGACCCACCAAAGAGTTGACTCGCTCATGCTTGCGCACCCCTCCAACACATGCAGTTTACGGCGGTATGACGGTATCTGTTCAGATCCGTCGCTTTTGTAAGGGAAATATCTAGGCTTGACCAAGCAAAAGCCAGGCCGCAACCCCTACACTTCGCGGTCTTTTTTGAACTTCTGCCAGTTCGCACCGAGGGGTTTGGCCATGCTGCGTTTTCGCTTCCCGATCGTCATCATCGACGAAGACTTCCGCTCCGAGAACACCTCGGGTTTGGGCATCCGCGCGCTGGCCGAGGCCATTGAGAAGGAAGGCTTTGAAGTCCTGGGCGTGACCAGTTATGGCGACCTGTCGCAGTTCGCGCAGCAGCAAAGCCGCGCCAGCGCCTTCATCTTGTCGATCGACGACGAGGAGTTTGGCTCAGGCTCCAAAGCCGAAATCGACACGGCATTGAAGGCATTGCGCGCCTTCGTCAGCGAAATCCGCTTCAAAAACGCCGAAATCCCGATTTACCTCTACGGCGAGACGCGCACGTCCGAGCACATCCCCAACGACATCCTGCGCGAGCTGCACGGCTTCATCCACATGTTCGAAGACACGCCGGAGTTCGTGGCGCGTCACATCATCCGCGAAGCCAAAAGCTACCTCGATTCGCTGGCGCCCCCGTTTTTCAAGGCGCTGATGGACTACGCGCAAGACGGGTCTTACTCATGGCACTGCCCAGGTCACTCGGGTGGCGTGGCCTTCTTGAAGAGCCCTGTGGGCCAGATGTTCCACCAGTTCTTAGGCGAGAACATGCTGCGCGCCGACGTGTGCAATGCGGTTGAAGAGCTGGGCCAGTTGCTGGACCACACCGGCCCAATCTACGAGAGCGAGAAGAACGCGGCCCGCATTTTCAATGCCGACCATTGCTTCTTCGTCACCAATGGCACGTCCACGTCCAACAAGATGGTGTGGCACCACACCGTGGCCCCGGGCGACATTGTGGTGGTCGACCGCAACTGCCACAAGTCGATCCTGCACAGCATCATCATGACGGGCGCCGTGCCCGTGTTCTTGACGCCCACACGCAACCACTTTGGCTTGATCGGTCCGATCCCCAAGAGCGAGTTTGACCCGGCCACGATCCGCAAAAAGATCGCTGCCAACCCGCTGCTCAAGGGGGTGGATGCCAAGAAGGCCAAGCCGCGCATCATGACGCTGACGCAGAGCACCTATGACGGCGTGCTCTACAACACTGAAACGATCAAGGCCACGCTGGATGGCTGGATCGACACGCTGCACTTTGACGAAGCCTGGCTGCCGCACGCCGCCTTCCACAAGTTCTACGGCATGTACCACGCCATGGGCAAGGGCCGTGTGCGCCCCAAGGATGCGGTGGTGTACGCCACGCAATCGACGCACAAGCTGCTGGCCGGCATCTCGCAGGCGTCGCAGGTGTTGGTGCAGGACTCGCAAAACACCAAGCTCGACCGCAACCTCTTCAATGAGGCGTACCTGATGCACACGTCGACGTCGCCTCAGTACGCGATCATCGCTTCGTGCGACGTGGCAGCGGCCATGATGGAGCCCCCAGGCGGCACCGCGCTGGTGGAGGAAAGCATCCGCGAGGCGCTCGACTTCCGCCGCGCCATGCGCAAGGTCGACAAAGAGTATGGCAAGGACTGGTGGTTCAAGGTCTGGGGCCCGGACAAGATCCCCGCCGACGACATTGGCAAGCCCGAAGACTGGGTGCTCAAGGCCAAGGACAAGTGGCACGGCTTTGGCGACCTGGCCGAAGGCTTCAACATGCTCGACCCCATCAAGTCGACCATCATCAACCCCGGCCTGGATGTGTCGGGCAAGTTTGCCAAGACCGGTATCCCCGCCAGCATCGTCACCAAGTACCTGGCCGAGCACGGCGTGGTGGTTGAAAAGACGGGCCTGTACAGCTTCTTCATCATGTTCACCATCGGCATCACCAAGGGCCGCTGGAACACGATGTTGACCGCCTTGCAGCAGTTCAAGGACGACTACGACAAGAACACCCCCATGTGGCGTGTACTGCCCGAGTTCAGCAAGAAGTACCCCAAGTACGAGCGCATGGGCTTGCAAGAGCTTTGCCAAAGCATCCATGAGATGTACGCCAAGGGCGACATTGCGCGCTTGACCACCGAGATGTACCTCTCTGACCTGCAGCCTGCGATGACCCCGAGCGATGCGTATGCACACATTGCCCGTCGCCAAACCGAGCGCGTGGACATCGACGAACTCGAAGGCCGCATCACCACGGCACTGCTGACGCCTTACCCACCCGGCATCCCGCTGCTGGTGCCGGGTGAGCGATTCAACAAGAAGATCTGCGACTTCTTGAAGTTCACGCGTGAGTTCAACGACGCTTTCCCAGGTTTCGCCACCGACGTGCACGGCCTGGTGGCCGAAGACCTGCCCAATGGCAACAAGCGTTACTACGTGGATTGCGTGGCAGCTCAGCCCAAGGCGGGTTGATCAGGGCAGTCGCAGCTCAAAGACGGTGCCGCCGTCGGTCGGTGAATGCAGTTGGATGTGGCCTTGTCGGGCGTTCAGCTCGTGCGCTTTGGCCACGGCATCGCCCAAGGCGGTGCCCAGGCCTGTTGCGTTGGCTTGACCGGGGTCGTGTGCGCCCAGGCCTGCGCCGTCATCCGCCACAGTCCAAAGCAGCCACGGGCCATCTCGCTGCACACACAGCGTGATCTGCTTGCGCGCGAAACGCGCTGCGTTGTGAATGGCTGCGTCCAAGGCCAGTTGCACCAAGCGCCGGTCAAAGTACCAAAACGCCGGAGCGTCGCTTGGTGTGCTCAGGGTGATCTGCAGCGGGCTGTGGTCTTGCAGCAGCTTGAGCCGCCAGGTGTTGTGGATGCTGGCCAGTAAGGCGGCAGGAGACTCGTCTTCGCACAGTGCGCGCAGCGCTTGGGATTCGGCGCTGTACAGCGTCAAAAACTGAACGAACTGGCGTCGCAAGTCAGCGCAGTGCAGGTGCGCGTTCTGAGCCAGCACGGGGCTGGGATCATCGATCAGGTAGGCCAGCTCAGACTCCAGCGCGCCCAAGGCGTTCTTGAGGTCGTGTGAGATCAGGGCCAGCGTGCTGGACATGGCGCGATGGGCTCAGTGCTCGATGGACGTGGCGTCGAGCATGCCCACGGTCTCGCGGAAGTAGCGCCGCATCATGATGACGCGGTCGTGGGCGGGCAGCAGCTTTTCCAGGCGCGTGAGGTAGGTGCGCACGCGCTCGATGCGGTCGTGGTCGAGGTCTTTTTTCAGGCGCAGCGCCATGCAGTTGATCTGCGCGGCCTGCAACAACACGCCGGTGTTTTCGGGGTAGTCCCGCACGGCCTGCTCGATGGTGGCGACGGCCCCGTCGATGTCGCTGTCACGCAGCAGCTTGCGCGCGCCAGACACTTTGGTCTCCAGGCCCGCTGCAGCCGACTCGATCACCGCTTCGATCTTGTCTTCGTGGCCGGTGTCGCGCAAGGCCTTGCCAATCATTTGCTTGATGCGGCGGTTTTCGTGGTCGGCGCTGACAGCGCTCTCCAAAAGCTTGAGCCCGGCCGCCTCGTTGCCGGTCATGATCTCGGCCTTGGCCAGGGCCACGGTGGCGAAGTCGGCTTTGCCTTTGCGCAGGGTTTCGCGTGCCTTGGCCATGGTTTTGGCGGCTTGCTCGGTGTTGCCGCTCACGGTTTCGGCCTGTGCCTGGATGGCCAGCGCCACGCTGTTGAAGCTGGGTGCGGTTTTGAAGCTGGCGCCGCCCTCGGCCAAGACCTTCAGGGCCTCGGTGGCGTCGCCCATGTCGACCAGCGTTTGCGCCAGCAGCAAGGCATCTTGCGGCTGTGCCACCACCGAACCCTTGCTGGCCTTGTTGGCCTTGCTCAGGGCGTCGCGCGCGGTGTCGAGGTCGCCATTGCGGTAGGCGCTTTCACCCACCAGTCGTTGGCGTCGCGCCGAGGGCACGACCACGGCGGCTTCTTTGAGCACCCACATGGCGCCCTCGGGGTCACCCGTGGCTTCCATCGATTCGGCGATGACGTCATAGGCTGCCACGTTCTTTTCGCCCTCGCGGCTGCCGATGATGTCTTGCGCCAGTTGTTTGGCTTGCTCGAATTGGCCCGCCGCTTTGTGGGCGCGCGCCAGCCCCAGTCGAGCCCAGGTCAGGTCGGCACGCATCTCCAGGGCGGCGCGGTACACGGCTTTGGCGTCTTCGTGCTTGCCCAGTTTGAGCAGGGCTTGACCTTTGGCTTGCAAGGCGCTCATGTACCAACGGTTTTTGCTGGTCAGCACTTTGTCGCACTCTTCGATCACGCCCGGGAGGTCGTCCTTCATCAACTTGGTGTTGATGGCGAGCAGGGCGTCGCGCTTGTCGAGGTTTGTCTTGAGGCGCTCTTCGATGTCGGCCGCAGTGATGGGCTTGAGCAGGTAAGCGTCGGGGTGATGTTCGGTGGCCGATGCGACCGAGGCATACGAGCTTTCGGCCGTGATCATGAAGAACAGGGTGTCGGGCGGCAGCAATTGCTGGTCGCGCAGGTACTCAAAGAGTTGCTGTCCGTCGGTTTTTTGATTGAGGTTGTAGTCGCACAGGATCAGGCTGTAGCGCTTGGCCTTGATGTTGCGTACCGCGTCCTCTGCGGTGGCAACGGCCTCCGTTTTGGAGATGCCCAGCAGGGTCAGGTGGCCTCGCAGCGTCGTCTGCTGCACCGCCATGTCATCGATGATGAGGGCGGTCAGGTTGGCATAGGGGGTGACGATGGCCATGGTGTTCCACTGTGAGTCTCTGGGCGCTTGACGTCTGGGGCCCACCGCCTGTCAGGTAGACAGCGCCTGGCGCGAAGGGACACCTCAACGTCGATTTCGGTCGGCCAGCGGCACTTCTTGAGTCCAACCGACGCCCGATCATCGGCGGGTTCACGCAGATTTCATCCAAAGAAAAAGGCACCCGCAGGTGCCTTGTTCACATCGGGTGAGCGTGTGGTGCTCACTTGAAGATGTTTTTGACGCGATCGGTCCAGCTCTTGGAGTTGGGCGAGTGCTTTTCGCCGCCTTTGCGGAAGGACTCGTCGAGCTCTTTGAGCAGCTTGCGCTGGTGCTCGGTGAGCTTGACGGGCGTCTCGACCACGATGTGGCAATACAGGTCACCGGGGTAGCTGGCGCGGATCCCCTTGATGCCCTTGCCGCGCAGACGGAAGGTTTTGCCGTGCTGCGTGCCTTCGGGGATCTCGATCTCGGCCTTGCCACCCAGGGTGGGCACCTCGATCGAGCCGCCCAGCGCGGCGCTGGTCAGGGGCACGGGCACCGAGCAGTGCAGGTCGTCGCCATCGCGCTCGAAGATGTCGTGCTGCTTGATGCGGATCTCGATGTAGAGGTCGCCCGCAGGGCCGCCATTGGTGCCAGGCTCGCCATTGCCGGCCGAGCGGATGCGCATGCCTTCGTTGATGCCGGCAGGGATCTTGACTTCGAGGGTCTTTGTTTTCTTGACGCGGCCTTGGCCGTTGCAAGCGGTGCAGGGGTCGGGGATGACCTTGCCGCTGCCTTGGCAATGCGGGCAGGTTTGCTGCACGCTGAAAAAGCCCTGGCGCATGTGCACTGTGCCCGCACCGTTGCAGGTGGGGCAGGTTTTGGCACTGGTGCCAGGCTTGGCGCCTGAGCCGTGGCAGACGCCGCACTCGTCCCACGAGGGGATGCGGATCTGCGTGTCTTTGCCCAGCGCCGCTTCTTCGAGCGTGATCTCCATGGCGTACGACAGGTCGCTGCCACGGTAGACCTGAGGTCCGCCGCCGCCACGACGTTGACCGCCGCCACCTTGGCCGAAGATGTCGCCGAAGATGTCGCCGAACGCGTCGGCAAAGCCGCCGAAGCCTTCAGGGCCACCGCGTCCGCCGCCCATGTTGGGGTCGACGCCAGCGTGTCCATATTGGTCGTAAGCGGCCTTTTTCTTGGCGTCAGAGAGCATCTC
>JAVLFO010000748.1:0-3293 GCA_046052805.1 Aquabacterium sp.
GCGCCTGGCCCGAGCCATGTCTTCTTCGGTGATGACCGGCGTGGGTTGGGCCTGTGCGCTCAGCGCAAGCAGCATGGACAGGCCAAGACCGAAGCCCCAGCGTGAAGGTTGATGGAAGTCAGAAGCCGACACAGCAGTTCCTTTTGCGAAACAACATGAAGGCGAAGTCTTCGCCGCGCACCGGGTATTCCTTGCCGGCCCCCCAGATCACAGTGCTGCGCCCGAAAGGCTGGCAGCACCTGCCTCCGTCCTTTTCGGTGTTGGGGCTGGGGTAGGTGAGTTGTGTCTTGTAGGCCGTCTTGTCCATGACGGGCTCGAAGTAGGGGCCACACAGGCCGGGCGTGCCATGCCACCCCCATGCGATCAACTCGCGGTGCATCTTGGCGGTCAGGCGCTGGGCCAGCAGAACGGCTGTGCGAACACCGCCCAGGTGGTAGGGCACCTGGCCATCCAGTGGGTAAATACCGCCCTGGCATCCTGCGCACCAGAACAACTCCTTGATGCCAAAGCCCACTGAGGCGGCGACGCAGTCGGCCGCGCAGGCGGCAATCGCGATGGGATTAGCGAATAACACGGCATCAGGATTGAGGATCAGGGTCAACTCGTCGTCGTTCCACAGCGGATCGACCTCGGTGAGGTAAGCCAGATCGAAGCTGCCCTTTTCCAGGCAAGGAAAGTCGGTCACCACCTCCAGCCAGTAAAGCATCGGGTTCACGTAGAAATGGGCCTGATAGAAGCTGCCGCCATCTCCGTCGCCTTCAGGGCGTGTGAATCGCGCGGCCTCTGGTGCGGGCAAGCCCGGATTCAGGTCGATGCCACCCAGTGAGGTCAGGCAGAAAGGCTTGCGCACGACTTCGACATGGCGAGCCGGTTCCCAAAAGCCGATTGACAGACCAATGACCGGGTTCACGCCGCAACTGCACACTGGGCTGCTCGGGTTGGCAATGTCTTCCTGGCCGCCAAAGTTGGCGATGGGGATGCTGCCCAGGCTGATGGGCAGGATGCAACTCCAGCAGATGTCTGTGATGGGGTTGGGGAACTTGCCGGTGCAGGTGGCGATGCCTGCTGCATGGCTGTGCTGGCTGGTCATGGCCATCAGCCAAATCAGGAGGGTTGCCGCGACGTGATCCCACGATGGACGCAATCTGGCGTTTGGAGTGGTGCGGGTCATGGCGTCACCTCCAACTCATCCACGCGCAGGCGCTTGCCTTCCTGCGAGACCAGGGCGGGCACCTGTTCGATGCCCAGGCGTCGGGTCAGCACACCTTGCTGGTCGTAATAGACCGGTGTGCGCCAGGCTTTCATCAGGTCCAGGTAGGAGCCAGCTGTCAGGATCGCCTTGACTTGGCCCCGGTAGTGCTGGATCAACTCCCGTGCGCGTCTCACCTGCCGTGCATCACGGGCGTCGAAAAACAGCAGGTGTCTGGACAAGGACACCACGTCCAGCGGGTTGTGGCGCGACCCAGCAGCAAACATCAGGTGCCCCTGGGGATCTAGGATGTTGCGATCCAGCGTGAAGCTGGGGTCGAAGTAGAAGGTGCGCGGCTTTTGCGTGGTGCGCAGTCCGGCCACAGGCTGTGGCTGGCGCACGGCCTGAATGCCTCGTTCACGGGCCTGGTCCTGCAGTCGAGCCAGTTCACCACTGGCTTGCTTTTCTCGCAGGCGTTGCGTGATGAAGTCCAGCAGGTTGGCTTCGCTGATCGGGTAGGTCGGACCGATGCTGCCCAGGTCCACCGCCCAAGCGCATGAGCCCACACCTGCACATGCCATGCTCAGCAGGCAGGCCATCAACATTACATGTGGGCTCCTGGGTTTCATGGCTGACCTTGACCTTCGCAACGGATGCGTTGGGAGAGTTGGTTCAGCAGGGCGTCACGCTGCGCCAGTTGGCTGGGGTGGCTGGCGCTGACCATGCCCATGAGGACCGGGTCACCGCTGCCCTGGGCAATCGCCTTGCGCAGCTCCAGTGCGGTGAGGGGCCGCCCGCAGCGTTGCGCGAACGCCCGCAAGTAGGCCTGGGCTCCGTCGCGGGCTGCAGGTGAGATTTGCGCCAGCAGTGCTAGGTAGTCCTCCAGTGTCACGTCGTCTGGCGTGGACGCTGCGGTGCTGGTGCTTTGAGTGACTGGGCTGCTATGGGCGTGCCATCTTTCCGGCTGCTGGGCTGGCTGCTTGGTCGGCTTCTGAGCTTGAACGTGGGCTGCAGATGCCAAGCCAGCGATCCAGATGCACAGGATCAGGCGAGGCGCCGACTGGCGCACGTCATGAGGGCCATTGCGGTGTGGCTGTAAGTGGCTTGGACGAGCTTGCATGTCATGCTCCTCAGAACAGGGGCCGAACGAGCCCGATGACCTGCTCGGCGCGGACCAGACCGCTGCTGCGGTAGCGCGAGTCGAAGCTGTCGGGGCTGCTTCCCTGGACGTAGTAGCTGCCCGGTGGGATCACCGTGGGCAGAATGGGATCGAGTGCACGGTGGTCAAAGGTTTGAGATTTGGCATGCCCAACTGCCTCGCCGTTGATCAACACCCTGCGGTCTTGGACGGTGATGGTGTCACCGGGCAGGCCCCTGACCATCTTGAAGAAGGGCTGGCCGCGCAGGCCCGGGTATTGCTGCTTGGCATCGCCCGCGAAGGCGAACAAGATGTAGTCGCCACGGTGCAAGGTAGGCGGCGCAGCCTGTGTCCCGGTCACGCCAAATGTCGTGAGGTAGGCTACGCGGTAAGGCAGGCTGGGCGTCCAGTTGAAGACAATGGGCAGGCGTGGGGTGGGATCCAGGAACAGCCGGACGTAGGCCAATGCCCAGATGGCGAACACCGGAAGATAGAGGTACCAGCGGCGCCTCATGTGGGCCAACTGGTCGACAAAAGATTGCCGGGCTTGACGATAGCTTCGCACAGGCCAGGGCATAGGGGGCGGGATGCGGACGATCTGCAAGGTCATGGCATCCCCACTTTCTGGCGCAACTGAGCGGTCAAGTCCACGGTGTGCGGTGTGGGCCCGGCCACAGCGCCTTTGAGCACCACCAAGCATGCGCAGTCGCGGGGCAATTCCTCCAGTGCAATGGGCAGGCGTTGGGCGAAGGTGCGTGCCATCAGCATGGCGTTTTGCCGATCGTCTTCCGAGCCCGCCTTGGTGAGCAGTTGTGTGAACTCGGCTTCCTTTTGCCGGTACACCTCGGCCACATCGACCATGCCGATGCGCAGCGCTGGGCGCACCACCGTGCGGTCATAGAGCAGCAAGGCGGCAGCGACCACGATCAGGGTTAGCAGCAGTTGCACCAGGGCAGGGATGAAATC
>JAVLFO010000749.1:0-1689 GCA_046052805.1 Aquabacterium sp.
TTTGGACGGCAGCACGCGCCGGCACACCACCGTGCCGAGAAGGTAGGACAGTGACAGCGTGGACATGCCCAGGCCGTACACCGTGCGGCTGGTGCCCAGCACGTCAATGAACACAAAGGCAGACAAGGCCAAGTAGACGTACAAGCCGCCATAGGTGGCCGACGTGAGCATGGCATGCGCCCGGAACGTGGGGTGTTTGGAGATGCGCCACCAACTGCGCAGCAAAGACAACCAAGGCATGGCCTGTTGACGCCGGTGGGGCGGCAAGGTCTCGGGCAGGCGGGCCCACACAACGGCCCAGACGCCCACGCCCGCGGCAGCCACCAAACCCATGGTCGCGCGCCAGCCCCAGTGCGTGGCGGTCAGGCCGCCCAAGATGGGCCCGATCAAGGCGAGCATGCCCAGCACGCTCATGCCGCGCGCCATGACGCGGGCGCCTTGTTCGGGTGGATAGAGGTCGCGCACCATGGCCCGCCCGCACACCACGGCGGCCGAGAGGCAAGCGCCTTGCGCAGCGCGGGCCGCGATCATCACGTTGAAGTCGGGCGCCAAGGCCGCGGCCACGCTGGCCAGCACGTACAGGCCCAAGCCCCAGCGCAGCACGGGGCGTCGACCCAGTCGGTCGGCCACAGGGCCCCACACCAACTGCCCGATGCCAAAGGACAAGATCAGCACCGACAAGGTCCATTGCGCCAATGAGGGGCTCAGCCCCAAGGCCCGCTGCATCTGCGGCAGGGCTGGCAGGTACAGGTCGGTGGTGATGGGTTGCAGCCCGGTCAACAAGCCCAAGGCCGCGACGACCACCCACGTGCGCAAGGCCGCGCTGGCCTGGCCGGATGAGGCCATGGCTGTGCGCTCGATGACGGCCTCAGAAACGCTCATCGGGACGCAGGAAGCGCCACTGGCCGGCTGGCAGTTTGCCCAGGGTGATGCGGCCCATGCGCACGCGCTTGAGGCCTACCACCTTGAGGCCCACCATCTCGCACATGCGGCGGATCTGGCGTTTGCGGCCCTCGCGCAACACGAAGCGCAGCTGGTGCTCGTTTTGCCACGACACCTGTGCGTGCTTGAGCTGGCGGCCATCGAGCTCCAGGCCGAAGCGCAGGCGCTCCAGCACTTCGGGGTCGGTGACGGCAGAGATGTCTTCGGCCTCGGGGTGGTCCACCGATTCAACGCGCACCAAATACTCTTTTTCAATGCCCGAGTCTTCGCCGATCAGCTGCTTGGCGATTCGCCCGTCTTGCGTCAACACCAGCAAGCCGGTCGAGTCAATGTCCAGGCGGCCGGCAGGCGCCAGGTGGCGCAGGTGGCCACGCGTCAACTGCAGCGCCTGGCGGTCGTCGGCCCAGCGGTTTTCAGGGGTGATCAGGGTCACGGCGGGTTCGTAGCCGTCTTCGGCCTGGCCGCTCACAAAGCCCATGGGCTTGTGGATCAGGATGGTGACGCGCTGGGCCTGCTGCGTGCGGGCCATGGGGTCGATGGTGATGACCTGGTCGGGCCGCACGCGCGAACCGAGCTCGCCGACGACCTCGCCGTCGACACGGACCCAGCCTTGCTCGATCCACTCGTCGGCTTCGCGGCGCGAGGACAGGCCTTTTTCGCTCATGAGCTTGGACAGGCGCACGCGCCCATCGTGGTCGGCCTGAGGCTGCGCCTGCGGTGCGGGCTGCCACTGCGCGTCGCCAGGGC
>JAVLFO010000750.1:0-8814 GCA_046052805.1 Aquabacterium sp.
CACTCAAGCGGGCCATCCAGCAGCGCATTGAAAACCCCGTGGCCAAGCTGATCTTGCAAGGCCAGTTCGGGCCGAAGGACGTGATTCCGGTGGAAGTCGACAGCAAGGGCGAGTTCAGTTTCGCGCGTACCGTGCACTGAGCTTTCAGTGGCTCAGGGCTGATGCGCCGGGCTCGGGCGGGGTGCGATGCGCCGTGTCTCTCCCACGGCCAGCGTGTAGAAGTCGGCTTCGCTCAGACCCTGTCTGCGTCGGGCGATGTCCAATGCGCGTGGCGGCTCATCCAGTGCCTCATCGGTCAGCTGAAAGCAGCCCCAATGCACGGCCAAGGCCTGCTTGCAGCCGAGGTCTTGGAAGATCTGCACGGCCTCTTCGGGGTTCACGTGCTGGTCTTTCATGAACCAGCGTGGCTCGTAGGCGCCGATGGGCAGCAAGGCGATGTCGAATCCGCCACCCAAAGCGGGCGTGTGATCCCGCGCAAAGTGCTTGCGGATCTCAACGAAGTCCTTTGAGTAGGCCGTGTCGCCTGCAAAGAACAGGTGACAGTCTGGCGAGCGCACCGCAAAGCCGCCCCACAGGCTGCGCAGGGCGTCGGTGGCGGTGCGCGCTGACCAGTGCTGAGCCGGGGTCAGGGTCACGGGGATGCGCGCGTGCGAGCCGGTCAGCGTGTTGGCCTCCAGCACATGGGTGTCCCACCAATCGAGCTCGACCACGTGGTGCATGCCACGGCGGGCAAACCACGCCTTGTGGCCGAGCGGGCAGATCACCAAAGGCGCGCCGCCGGGCTGCTGTGCCAGCGCCCGCATCGAGTCTTCGTCCAGGTGGTCGTAGTGGTTGTGAGACAGCAGCACCACGTCAATGCGCGGCAATTGATCGATGCGCAAGCCCGGCGGTGTTTGGCGTTGGGGTCCGGCCCATTGCACCGGAAAGCACCGCTCTGAAAACACCGGGTCGGTCAGCCAATTGAGCCCGCCCATTTGGGCCAGAACGGTGATGTGCCCGATCCAAGTCACCGCTGGCTGCATGTGCAGGCCCGCTTTGGCGTTGGCGTGGATGAAGTCCAGGTCGGGTGCAACCACGGCAATGGGCTCGGTGATGGGGCGCGGGTGCCCGGCCCGCCAGGCCTGCCAGCGCCACCGAAGCACCTCATGCCAGCGTTTGCCTCTGAACGAGCTGTGGTTGTTTTGGAAGCCATCCGGCCTGTGGTGCGGCTTGGCTGGGTTGAAGTGGCGGTTCTTCATGGCGGTGGCGTCACATGCGCCCATTGGGCGAAGGCAGACAAAACAAAGCCCCGAGCGGCGCGGGGCCGTCGGGGCTCATCGGAGGGGTCAACGTGGCATCAGGCTGCGCTGACGGGGATCACTTTGCCGCTGATCTTGGCTTGCCACAGCTTGGGCCCTTCGATGTGGGCGCTGGTGCCGCCCGAGTCAACGGCCACCGTCACTGGCATGTCGACCACGTCAAACTCATAGATGGCCTCCATGCCCAGGTCTGCAAAGCCGACGACCTTGGCGCCCTTGATGGCCTTGGACACCAAGTAAGCCGAGCCACCCACGGCCATCAGGTAGGCCGATTTGTGCTTCTTGATGGCTTCGATGGCGACCGGGCCACGCTCGGCCTTGCCAATCATGCTGATCAGGCCGGTCTTGGCCAGCATCATCTCGGTGAAGCTGTCCATGCGGGTGGCTGTGGTGGGGCCAGCTGGGCCGACCACTTCCTCGCGCACTGGGTCGACTGGGCCCACGTAGTAGATGACGCGGTTGGTGAAGTCAACGGGCAGGCTCTCGCCCTTGGCCAGCATGTCGGCGATGCGCTTGTGTGCGGCGTCGCGGCCCGTCAGCATCTTGCCGTTGAGCAGCAGGGTTTGGCCGGGCGTCCAGCTGGCCACTTCTTCTTTGGTCAGCGTGTTCAGGTCCACGCGCTTGGACTTGTTGTAGTCGGGCGCCCAGTGCACGTTGGGCCACAGGTCCAGGCTCGGTGGGTCCAGGTAGACCGGGCCGGAGCCGTCCATCACGAAGTGGGCGTGGCGGGTGGCCGCGCAGTTCGGGATCATGGCAATCGGCTTGCTGGCTGCGTGCGTAGGCCAGGTCTTGATCTTGACGTCCAGCACCGTGGTCAGGCCGCCCAGGCCTTGTGCGCCAATGCCCAGCATGCCGGGCGGGCACCAGCCAGCGCCCATGGTCGGCACGGTTTTCAGCACCCAGTCGACGATGTTGTCAGACGGGTTGAGCATGTAGACCTTGGACTTGTTCTCAGAGCCGCCACCCTTGGCCGCCACGGTCACGTCCACCTTGTCGCCAGGCACCAACTCCATGAAGACCACGGCTGGCGTGTTGTCCTTGGTGTTCTTGCGCTCAAAAATCGGGTCAGACAACACCGAGGCCCGCAGCTTGTTGTCCGGGTTGTTGTAGCCGCGGCGAACGCCTTCGTCCACAGCCTCTTGGATGCTGCGTGCGCCAAAGCCTTCCCACTTCACGCCCATCCCGATCTTCAGGAAGACGTTGACGATGCCGGTGTCTTGGCAGATGGGGCGCTTGCCTTCAGCGCACATGCGCGAGTTGGTCAAAATTTGCGCGATGGCGTCCTTGGCCGCGGCGCTTTCTTCGCGTTCGTAGGCGCGCGCCAAATGGGCGATGTAGTCGGCCGGGTGGTAGTAGCTGATGTATTGCAGAGCAGCTGCGACGCTTTCAACGAGATCGTCGTGGCGAATGGTCGTCATGGCAGGACAGGGGTTGGTTGCAAGGCCTGAAACAGGTTCACGCGCACCGGGTAGGGTGCAAGCCCTCAAGTGTAGTCAAGGCGGGCTGTGGGGCGCCACAAAAGTCTGCGAGGACTTGAGTGGCGTTTGGCGGGCGTTCAGTGAGACTGAGTGGGCGACGCTTTGTGCAGCAAGCGGTCTGTCATGGCAATGGCCAGCGCCGACAGCAAGAACACAATGTGGATCACGGTTTGCGCAATCAACACCTTCTCGCTGTAGTTCTCGGCATTGATGAAGGTTTTGAGCAGGTGGATTGACGAAATGCCAATGATGGCTGTGCTCAGCTTGACCTTGAGCACCGAGGCATTGACGTGGTCCAGCCACTCGGGCTGGTCGGGGTGGTCGTCCAGGTGCAGGCGCGAGACGAAGGTCTCGTAGCCACCCACGATGACCATGATCAGCAGGTTGGAGATCATCACGACGTCGATCAGCCCCAGCACCACCAACATGATCGTGGTTTCGGTCAGGTGGGTTGCGCCTGGGGTGTTCTGCCCCGTGGCCGCCATGATGGCTGCCAGAGCGCCTTGGTCACCCAGCGCGGCCTGAACGAGGTGTGCCAGCTCGACCCAAAAGTGGTACACGTACACGCACTGCGCCAAGATCAGGCCCAAGTACAGGGGCAGTTGCAGCCACCGGCTGGCAAAAATCACGCGCGACAAGTTCGATGGTTTGATGGGTGTCATTGGGTGTGTCAGATTGGTGCAGGGATACTACTAGCCATGAAATGGCAGTATCGCAGGCATGGTTGAGGATTGACGGGGCGTGCGCACCATGCGGGCCTGCGTCGTTTGCATTGAAGCGCCATAAGCGCAACACCAACGGAGTAATTGAAGATGGCTGGCTCACAACAGACCGATTCCACAAAACCATCCACGCTGGTTCCTGTTCCTGCTGAGTTTGCCAAACAGGCTCACATCGGCAGCCGCGCGGCCTACGACGAGCTGTGCGCCCAAGCCCAGGCCGACTACGGCGGCTATTGGGCGGGCTTGGCGCGCGAGACCCTGAGCTGGAAGCAGCCGTTCAGCAAAACGCTCGATGAAAGCGAAGCGCCCTTCTTCAAGTGGTTTGAAGACGGCACGCTCAATGCGTCGTACAACTGCCTGGACCGTCACGTTGATGCGGGCCTGGGCGAGAAGGTCGCCATCATTTTCGAGGCCGACGACGGGGCGGTCACGCGTGTTACGTACCGCGAACTGCTCACCCGCGTCTCGCGTCTGGCCAATGTGCTCAAGGCCCAAGGCGTCAAAAAGGGCGACCGCGTGGTCTTGTACCTGCCCATGTCGGTTGACGGCGTGATCGCCATGCAGGCCTGTGCCCGCATTGGGGCCACGCACTCGGTGGTGTTTGGCGGCTTTTCGGCGCAAAGTCTGCGTGACCGGATTGAAGATGCCGGCGCCGTGCTGGTGATCACGGCCGACGAACAGTTGCGCGGTGGCAAGGCGCTGCCGCTCAAGGCAATCGTGGACGAGGCGCTCACCTTGGGCGGCTGCGACAGCATCAAGCAAGTGCTGGTGGTGCGCCGCACGGGCGGCCCGGTGAAGATGGTTTCGGGCCGCGACCAGTGGCTGCACGAACTCACAGCCGCGCAAAGCGACACCTGCGAACCTGAGTGGGTGGGCGCTGAGCACCCCCTCTTTTTGCTCTACACCTCGGGCTCGACTGGCAAGCCCAAAGGGGTTCAGCACAGCACGGGCGGTTACCTGTTGCATGCCGCCGTCACCATGAAGTGGACGTTTGACCTCAAGCCAAACGACATTTTTTGGTGCACGGCCGACATCGGGTGGGTGACGGGGCACACCTACGTTGCTTATGGGCCCTTGGCCTTGGGTGGCACGCAAGTGGTGTTTGAGGGCGTGCCGACTTACCCAGACGCAGCCCGTTTCTGGCGCATGATCGAAGCCCACAAGGTATCGATTTTCTACACAGCCCCTACGGCCATCCGTGCCCTGATCAAGGCCGCTGAATCGAACGCCGAGGTTCACCCTCGCAAATTCGATCTGACCAGCCTGCGTTTGTTGGGCACGGTGGGTGAACCCATCAACCCCGCGGCCTGGGATTGGTATTTCAAGGAAATCGGCGGCGGTCGTTGCCCGATCGTGGACACGTTCTGGCAAACCGAAACCGGTGGCCACATGATCACGCCATTGCCCGGCGCTCATGAAATGACGCCCGGCTCTTGTACCTTGCCTTTCCCGGGTATCGACGCCGCTGTGGTCGATGAAACCGGCAAGGAGGTTCCGTGGGGGCAGGGTGGTGTTTTGGTGGTGCGCAAGCCGTGGCCATCGATGATTCGAAACATCTGGGGAGACCCAGCGCGCTTCAAAACCAGTTATTACCCGGCCGATTTTGGCGGCCAGTATTACTTGGCTGGCGACGGTGCCATTCGCGACGCGACCACAGGCTATTTCACCATCACAGGTCGCATCGACGATGTGTTGAATGTCTCAGGGCATCGCATGGGCACCATGGAGATTGAATCTGCGCTGGTGTCCCACCCCTTGGTGGCCGAGGCTGCGGTGGTCGGGCGTCCTGACGACCTGACCGGCGAAGCCATTTGTGCCTTCGTGGTGCTCAAGCGTCCGCGTCCGGTGGGCGAAGAGGCAAAAAAACTGGCCATCGAATTGCGCAACCACGTGGGTCACGAAATTGGTCCGATCGCCAAGCCCAAAGACATCCGGTTTGGTGACAATTTGCCCAAAACGCGGTCCGGGAAAATCATGCGGCGCCTGTTGCGTGTGATCGCCAAGGGTGAATCGGTCACGCAAGACACGAGCACGCTCGAAAATCCAGCCATTTTGGATCAATTGTCCGAAAGCAATTGAAAACCTGAGTTTCCAAATTGGTTTATGCAGGCCCAGCGGCACGCGAGTGCGCTGGGCCTTTCGTCGTGTTCCCAATCTCCTTGTGCGCTTGATGGTGTGGGTGGGTATTTGTACTCAGTGGCAAATGTGTAAATTCACCGCTTTCTAAGCATTCCCCCTCATTACAAATACTCACAGGCACCCCTAGATTAGGGGGTAGTCAGCCACAAGCTGCCTTCCATCTGCAATGACGAGGAGCACACACCATGGCCAGTAACAGCATTTCAAATGCACCCATGACGGCGGAGGAGAAGAAGGTCATCTTCGCCTCTAGCCTGGGTACCGTTTTCGAGTGGTACGACTTTTACCTGTACGGATCTTTGGCAGCCATCATTGCCAAACAGTTCTTTTCTGGTCTGGACGAGACCTCTGCTTTCATCTTTGCGCTGCTGGCTTTTGCTGCGGGCTTCATCGTTCGCCCCTTCGGTGCGCTGGTTTTCGGTCGCTTGGGCGACATGATTGGGCGCAAGTACACCTTCTTGGTGACCATTTTGTTGATGGGCGCGTCCACGTTCATCGTGGGCATCTTGCCCAACTACAGCAGCATCGGTGTCGCCGCGCCGGTCATCTTGATTGCGCTGCGACTGCTGCAAGGCTTGGCCCTGGGCGGTGAGTACGGCGGTGCTGCCACCTATGTGGCCGAGCACGCGCCACACGGTCGACGTGGCGCCTACACGGCATGGATCCAAACCACGGCCACGATGGGCCTGTTCTTGTCGCTGATGGTGATCTTGGGCACCCGTACGGCCATTGGCGAAGAGGCCTTTGCCGATTGGGGCTGGCGCGTCCCGTTCATCGTGTCGATCGTGCTGCTGGCCATCAGCGTGTGGATCCGCATGAGCATGAACGAAAGCCCTGCCTTCAAAAAGATGAAGGCCGAAGGCAAAACCTCCAAGGCACCACTGTCTGAATCTTTCGGTCAATGGGGCAACCTCAAGATCGTGATCCTGGCGCTGTTTGGCCTGGTCGCTGGTCAAGGCGTGGTTTGGTACACCGGTCAGTTCTATGCGCTGTTCTTCCTGACGCAGGCGCTGAAAGTGGACGGTGCCACCGCCAACATCTTGGTCGCGGTCTCACTGCTGATCGCTACGCCTTTCTTCGTCGTGTTCGGCACACTGTCTGACAAGATCGGTCGCAAGCCAATCATCCTGGGCGGGTGCCTGATCGCTGCTTTGACCTACTTCCCCTTGTTCAAAGCCCTGACCGAAGCTGCCAACCCAGATCTGGCCCGCGCTCAAGCGACCGCGCCAGTCACGCTCACGGCTGACCCTGCCGAGTGCTCATTCCAGTTCAACCCAACTGGCACGGCCAAGTTCACCAGCTCATGCGACATTGCCAAGCAGGTCCTTGCTGCGAACTCGGTGAACTACGAGAACGTGAGCGCGCCTGCAGGTACTGTGGCGTTTGTGAAGGTCGGCGAGGCTGTCATCAACAGCTACTCGCCGGCCAAAGTGAGCGATGCCGATGTGCCTGCAGCCAAGGAAGCTGCAGCCAAGGCCTTGGACGGCGCAACCAAGAAGGCGGCTGACCCAGCGGTCATGGCTGATCCAGCCAAGGCCAAGGATGCCAACAAGGCCGTGTCTGACGCCAAAGCCGCATTGGCAGCGTTTGACAAAGCCCCCAAAGCAGCCGCAGCCAAGGTCATTGACGGGCAGTTCAAGAAGGCGGTGGTGGCCGAACTCAAGAAGGCCGGCTACCCTGCGAAGGCCGATCCAGCCAAGCTGAACAAGCCATTGATCGTGGCGATCCTCACGCTGCTGGTGATCTATGTGACCATGGTGTACGGGCCAATCGCAGCCATGTTGGTTGAGATGTTCCCCACCCGCATCCGCTACACGTCGATGAGCTTGCCATATCACATCGGCAACGGCTGGTTCGGTGGTTTGCTGCCGACCACAGCCTTCGCCATCGTGGCGCAGACCGGTAACATCTACAACGGCTTGTGGTATCCGATCATCATTGCGCTCTTCACTTTCGTGGTGGGCCTGCTGTTCGTGCGTGAAACCAAAGACGTCGACATCTACGCCGGCGACTGATCGCTGCGAGTCCCACGGGCGGTAACGCCCTTCACGAAAAAGCCCCGCTCAGCGGGGCTTTTTCATTTGGTGCGCGTTCAGCTCATTTGGCCGAGAGCACCCATTTCACGAGCTGCTTGGCTTCTGCTTCGCTGACATTGCCCTTTTGTGCAGGCATCGGGCCCATGGGCATGTTCCACACGCCGCCACCGCCGTTCAACACCTTCTGCACCAACTTGGCTTCGGCGTCCTTTTTGCCCTTGTACTTGGCTGCAACGTCTTTATACGACGGGCCCAAGACGGCCTTGTCGACCCCGTGGCAGTTCATGCAGGCCTTCTTTTGGGCCAGTTCTTGGTTGGCCATGGCAGGCGAAAGGGCGGCGGCACCCAGGGCCAGGGCGGTCAACATCGAAGGCAGGTGTTTCATGGGGGTCCTTATCGGTTGGGGGTCCATTACAGTCAGGGCTGATTTATAAACGTTTCAGCACCGCCTTGTGGTTGACGTGAACGCGTTTTGCGGCCCTGCGACAGGGCACAGAAAGGCTTTATATGTGGTTTGTGGCAATCGGCGTGGCCATGCTGGTCATGTTCCTGGGGGGCATCGGCCCCGTGGGGGCATGGGTGTGGGGTGATCGCTGGTGGGCGTTGTTGCTGCCTTTTGGCTTGGCCATCTTGTGGTGGGCCTGGGCAGATTACTCGGGTCTGACCCAGAAAAAAGCCATGGACAAGATCGACGCCAAGAAGGCTGCCCGCCGTCAAAAGAGCCTGGATGCCCTGGGTTTGCAAGACCCTACAAAGCGCCGGCGCTGAGTCTGGGGTGTCCGGGCGCTGTGGGGATAAAATCAAAGGTTCCCACTGAGATCACAGCCCGGAGTTTTTCATGCCCCAGTACCGTTCACGCACATCCACCGCCGGTCGCAACATGGCGGGTGCCCGCGCCCTGTGGCGCGCCACTGGCATGAAGGACGGTGACTTCGAAAAGCCGATCATTGCGATTGCCAACAGCTTCACACAGTTCGTCCCTGGCCACGTCCACTTGAAAGACCTGGGGCAGCTCGTTGCCCGCGAAATCGAAGCCGCAGGCGGTGTCGCCAAAGAGTTCAACACCATTGCGGTGGACGATGGCATTGCCATGGGCCACGGCGGCATGCTGTATTCGCTGCCCTCACGTGACCTGATCGCT
>JAVLFO010000751.1:0-2098 GCA_046052805.1 Aquabacterium sp.
CAGAAATCGTGTTCCTGGTGCTGGGCACGGCCCCAGGGCAGGCCGGCTCAGGCGCGCGTGCCTGGGCTTCGGGCAAGCCCAATCTGCTGAATGTGGCCATCACGCGCGCCAAGCATCGCCTGTATGTGATCGGAGACGTCGAGCAATGGAGCGGGCTGAATCATTTCAGCGAGTTGAACCAATCCCTACCCATGATCAAAACGATGCCCATGGATAAGACGGCCCAGGTCGCCCCAATGCACTGAACTGCCGGGCCAAGAGTTATCCACAAAAACTGGGGATAACTTTGAATGGCCATCAGTTCAACGTCTAAGGTATGCCAGAGCGCTCTCGGGGTGCCTGTTTTTTGGTCAACGCGGTGGGCTGTATGGCCCGCGAACCGAATGCACGAGTGGATGCTGCCTGGTGGGAACGCGAACCCCACATACGACGATCGTCACAAGGACAAACCATCCGACCGGTGACGGCATTTGCCCGGCACGCCTCAGGCAGCACCGCCAAGTCTAACAACAGGCCTAGGCCAACGCACTACACGGACAACTGGGCCACGTTCGTCGCAGAACGCAAGTCAATGAATTCGCTGTCCATGCGCCAATTGCCAAAATTGTTCAGGGCCGCAGCAACTTTCTCAAAACGAGCGGCAAACTCCTTCGCGTCGGCCACGCCGAGTGCCTTCAGGAGCCCCGCCTTGATGGCACCACCACCGGCCTTCACAAACAGTGGCAAGCGGTTGCCATCCAGATACAGGAGCGTGCGCGGGAACCAGAAGTCCCTTGTCTGGCCCTCGGGTTGCTGAACCACTGAGCGCAGGCTTAGGAACGCGTCGGCCTGCATCATCTCGTTGAACGTCGTACCACTCGTGCTGACCCGATCGTGGATCATGTCAGTCTGAATAGAGATGCGGCGCAGGCCCAGGCGCTTGTTGCGCCTCTCGTCCAATGAGCGCAGATAAGGCTCGAACTCCAGGAAGCTGCGATCACGCTGGTCACCATTGCGGTGAAAAACGAACACCTCGCTGCACACCTGATCCAAGGTTTGCCAGGCTTGCTCTCGGAGCAAGGCCGCAACGGTCAACAACATGAACTCCCACCCCAAGAAGCGGTACACATCGAACCACTCCTCACGGTACGAAGTCATGCCCTCAGGCGGCGTGCGCAGGCCCAAGATGTGCTCCAACAACTCAAGAACCCGCCGACAAGCCCTCGGTGCGTCTTGGGCAAAAGCCGCCTTCATGGAAACGTACTGATCGAACTGATCCCGCAAGGGCTTCGCGCGGCCAATCGCTGCCACGATTTCGTCGTCATAGTCAGCGATCTCTTTGGGCACCAGGAGCTTGCCAAGTTCAACCTGGAAGCGCTTGAGGTAAGCGGCCTCCAGGCCATCTGCCGTCGCCTTGCCTTCCTCCGTGGCGCTGCGAAGGGCCTGAAACTCCCGCACCGGAATCGCCGTGGCGAGTGCGTCATCCAGGAACTCAGGCGCAGCCCCCAACTCTGGCCGTTTGTACTTGGGCCGGTCGTAAATGGCGCGCAAGAGCTGATCGAACCCGTCGCCGTACACATCGTCGTTCGACAGATCGATGTAGATCCTCGACTTCATGAATGTGGGCAACACGGCCTGCCGGCTGGCGTCGTACTCCACCACGATGGGGATGAACTTCTCTTGGTTGACTTGCCCGTAGATCTCCGCCGAGATGATCTCGGTCTCGGTGCCCACCCCGCCTTTGCGCGCATCGGCCTTGGCCTTGTAGTGCGAGTCACAGATCACCAGAACCTTTGAAATCTCGGGGTCAGTGACCATGCTCTCCATGAAGGCGAACTTGTCCTGCCCTTCCTTCAGATCCCATTTGTCGAGGCGCACCATTACGCCGTTGGCCATCAATTTAGAAGCCAGTGATTCGACAAAATCTTCATGCGCGGGGGAAGACCAGCTGTACGACACAAAAACGACTGGGCGTTGAGTTGAGGTAGCCAACAAGAACTCCAAGATGACATCGACACCAGAACACTGGCAAATACTTGCGCTGCGCGCCTAGGCCAGGTTTTGGCCTATCGCGCCCAGCCTAGATCACGAAGCACGAACCCCAGCGCCTCGATGGCAA
>JAVLFO010000752.1:0-2300 GCA_046052805.1 Aquabacterium sp.
CCATTTTGGCGGCGGGTTTCGAAGTCCCGCTGGTGCTGACCCAGCCCGACCGCCCGGCCGGGCGTGGCATGAAGCTGCAAGCCTCGCCCGTCAAGCAATTGGCCCAGGCGCACGGCATTGCTGTGGCCCAGCCCCACAGCCTGCGCTTGGACGGCAAGTACCCCGACGAGGCCGCAGCAGCACAAGCGGCCCTGCAAGCCGCCGCGCCGGATGTGATGGTGGTGGCCGCCTATGGCCTGATCCTGCCCCAATGGACTTTGAGCCTGCCGCGCTTGGGTTGCCTCAACATCCATGGCTCGCTGCTGCCACGCTGGCGTGGTGCGGCGCCCATCCACCGGGCCATTGAGGCGGGCGATGCCGAGACGGGCATCACCATCATGCAGATGGACGCGGGGCTGGACACCGGCGACATGCTGTTGATCGAACGCACCGCCATTGGCCCGCAAGACACGACCGCGCTGCTGCACGACCGCTTGGCCGCCTTGGGTGGCCGCATGGTGGTCGAAGCCTTGGCGCTGGCGGCCTGCGGCGGCCTGCGCGCCACGCCACAGCCCGAAGAGGGCGTGAACTACGCGCACAAAATCGACAAGCAAGAAGCCGCCATCGATTGGGCCTTGCCTGCACAGACCCTGGCGCGGCGCGTGCGGGCGTTTGACCCCTTCCCTGGCACCACCTTTGTGATGGATGCTGGCAAGGGCCCTGAGGTGGTCAAGCTGTGGGCAGCCAGCGTGGTGCCCGCCAGCGGCGAACCCGGCACAGTGCTGCACGCACAAGGCGAGACGCTGGTGGTGGCCTGCGGCGAACAGGCCTTGGCTTTGCATACCTTGCAAAAGGCAGGCGGTCGCAAGGTGTCAGCCAAAGAGCTGCTGCAAAGCACCCCCTTGGCTGGACTGACCTTGCGCTGAGGCCGGGGTTAGCGCTCAGTTAGCGTAGAGGCGCGTCGTCGGTACGGCCGTGGCCGCGGTGGCGCCGGGCTTGACCCACTGCAAGCGCATCACCGCGGGCCCCAAGAGGTCGTAGTAGTCGATGACGATGCTGTGGCGCTTGCCAGCCTCAGAGCTCAGGGCGGCGCTCTTGTTGGTCGCCAGCTTGTGGCCCTTCCAGTTGTCAATCACCACCTTGCCATCGACGGTCACGCGCACGCCCTCGTCGCTCAGGGTCTGAAGCGTGTAGGCGCCAGCCTCTTCGGCTTCGATGAAGCCTGTCCATTTGGCCACGAAGAAGTCGCTGCGAACACCAGGACCAGGGCTGGCGGTGCCCCAGTCGAAATTGGGGTTTTCAATGCGGGTCAGGGCCAGCTTGTTGCCCGCCAAGCCAGCATTGAAGTACTGCCCCTTCAAGCCCGCACCAGTGCCAGGCTGAACGCCGCCTGTACCTGTACCTGTACCTGTACCTGTACCTGTACCTGTGCCGGTGCCGGTGCCGGTGCCGGTGCCGGTGCCGGTGCCGGTGAGTGTCGGCCCTTGCAACACAGTGCCGTTGCTGAACAACACCTGCCCAGACGCGTTGATGGCCACTGGGCGGCCATACAAGCTGACCAGGGGGCCCAGGTTCACGATTGCCGTGCTGTTGAACTCGTAGTAGTTACAGGCATCGTTGATGGGCCCACCGTATTGCGAATTGCAACCCAACGCCTGGTTTTGCGGATTGATTGAAAAGTACTTGGTGCCGCTTGCGCCATTGACCGAGCCCTGGGTGGCCAGGTTGTAAACCGTGCTCTTGTCCATGCGGTACACATCCCCATCCCAAGACACCAGCAGCGAGCCAGCACCATTGAAGCGCATCAAATCGGGTTTGTTCGACTCGAAGTACTTGGGGCCTGATGTGTCGTAAATGACATAGCTTGCAATGTTGTCGCCCTTGGCTGACATCACCCCATACGTCTGGCGGCTCGTGGTGCCCATGGTTTGGGGCACATAAGGGCCCACAAAAGCGATTTGCCCCTGGTTGTCGATGTCGAGCAAGGTCACGCTGGCCGCGGCAACCGGATCGGGCACCAAGGTGCCCACAGGCACAGCGCCACCGCTCGCGCTCCAGGTGCCGGCAGGGCCCACGGTGGTGCCACTGTCATTGACGCGGCTGGCGTACTCGCCGGGCACCAAGACAGGTCCGGTGGCTGCCGACCAAAAGAAGGGGCTTGACGTGTTGTCGGCCTTGTAGATGCGGCCGACCACATGGCCCGCATTGCTCAAGTCAACCACCTGAAGGCTGGTGGCGCTGCCTGAGGCCAAGAAGGCGCTCAGGTCAACCACGGTCTCGGTGCCATTGAGCGTCACCAGCTTGAAGCCGCTGGCCTGAGC
>JAVLFO010000753.1:0-1729 GCA_046052805.1 Aquabacterium sp.
CTGTCGCTCAAGATCGAACGCGAGTTGAGCAAGGACGAGATCCTGGCGCTGTACATGAACCAGATCTACCTGGGTGCGCGCTCTTATGGGTTTGCCGAGGCCGCGCAAACCTACTTCGGCAAGCCGCTCAAGGCGCTGGATGCCGCTGAGTGCGCCATGCTGGCGGGCTTGCCGCAGAACCCAGCCAACGTCAACCCGATCAAGAACCCCGAGCGCGCCCGTGCACGCCAGTTGGTGGCCTTGTCGCGCATGCACACGGCCGGCGTGCTCGACGACGACCAGTACGCTGCGGCCAAGGCCGAAAAGCTCAACGTGCGCAACCCCGGCGATGTGGACGTGCATGCCGAGTACGTGGCTGAGATGGCCCGCCAGCAGGTGTACGCCCGCTATGGCGACAAGGCCTACACCGACGGCTTCAAGGTCGTCACCACCTTGCGCGCCAACGAGCAGCAAGCCGCCTGGAAGGCCGTGCGCAGAACCTTGATCGACCGGGAGTTGGGACAGGCTTGGCGCGGCCCCGAAGACCAGATCGACCTGGACGATGGACTGGACGACACCGATCCGGCCGTGCCTCAACAATTGGACGAGGTCAATGACGACGAGGTCTTGCACGCCGCCATCGTGACGCAAGCCAGCGCCAAAAAGGTGACCTTAGTGCTGGCGTCGGGTGAGGTGGTCGAGGTCAGTGGCAAGGGACTGCGCCAAGCGCAAGCCGGCCTGGCCCCCAAGGCCAGCAAGACGCAGAAGATCAGTCGGGGCTCGGTGGTGCGCGTGCTGCAACAAGGCAAGGATTGGTTGATCACGCAATGGCCTGAGGCCGAGGGTGCTCTGGTCGCACTGGACCCGCACAACGGCGAGGTGCGCGCCATGGTGGGCGGCTTTGACTTCCGGCAAAACCAGTTCAACCACGTGACCCAGGGCTGGCGCCAGCCGGGCTCGAGCTTCAAGCCCTTTTTGTACGCCGCCGCCATGGAAAACGGCGTGATGCCGGAGACCATGGTCAACGATGCCCCGATCAGCAACGTGGGCGACTGGAGCCCGCAAAACGCCGATGGTGCTTTCGATGGCCCCATTCCCTTGCATGTGGGTCTGGCCAAGTCCAAGAACATGGTCAGCATCCGCTTGGTGCAGCTGCTGGGGCCACAGGCCGCGCGAAACTGGACCGGGCACTATGGGTTTGACGTGGATAAGCAGCCCGACAACCTGACCTTGGCTTTGGGTGCGGGTTCGACCACGCCCTTGCAGTTGGCTGGTGCGTATGCCGTGGTGGCCAATGGCGGGCTCAAAGTCAATCCGGTGGTGATCAAGCGCATCAGCGACGCCGATGGCAAGACCGTGTTCGAGGCACCCACCCCCGTCGTGGGCGAAGACCAGCGCGTGGTGCCGGCCCGCAGTGCCTTCATGACGGCCACGCTCTTGCAAGAGGTGGCACGCAGCGGCACCGCTGCGCGGGCCCAGGCGCAGCTCAAGCGCGGTGACCTGTTTGGCAAAACCGGCACCACCAACGATGTGTTCGATGCTTGGTTCGCGGGCTTTCAGCCCAACCTGGTGGCGGTGGTCTGGGTGGGCTATGACACGCCACGCAGCCTGGGCAGCCACGCCTCGGGCAGCTCGCTGGCACTGCCGGCATGGATCCAGTTCATGTCGACCGCATTGGCACGCCAGCCTGTGAAGGCCCTGGATGTGCCCGAAGGGGTGGTGCAAACCGACGCCGGCTGGCGCTATGCAG
>JAVLFO010000754.1:0-4101 GCA_046052805.1 Aquabacterium sp.
TCCATCGGCCGTCGTGACCATGTCAAGAAAGCATTCGTGTCGTTGAAGCCGGGCCAGGAGCTCAACTTCTCCGGGGAGGCCTCCTAAATGGCTGTCATCAAAGTCAAACCGACCTCGCCCGGCCGCCGTGCGGTGGTCAAGGTGGTGCACAAGCACCTGCACAAGGGCAAGCCTGAGGCTTCGCTGCTGGAACCCCAGAAGCAGAACTCTGGCCGCAACAACAACGGTCACATCACGGTTCGCCACAAGGGCGGTGGTCACAAGCACCACTACCGCGTGGTCGATTTCATCCGCAACAAGGATGGCATCCCCGCGAAGGTCGAGAACATCCAGTACGACCCGAACCGCACGGCCCACATCGCCCTGGTGGTGTATGCCGACGGCGAGCGTCGCTACATCATTGCGCCCCGTGGCCTGGAAGCTGGCGCCACCGTGATCAGCGGCTCTGAAGCCCCGATCAAGGCTGGCAACACGCTGCCCATCCGCAACATCCCCGTGGGTTCCACCATCCACTGCATCGAAATGATGCCTGGCAAGGGCGCGCAAATCGCACGTTCCGCCGGCACTTCCGCTGTGCTGATGGCCCGCGAAGGCACCTACGCTCAGATCCGTCTGCGCTCGGGTGAAGTGCGCAAGATCCACATCGAGTGCCGCGCCACGTTGGGTGAAGTGAGCAACGAAGAACACAGCCTGCGCCGTTACGGCAAGGCCGGTGCCATCCGTTGGAAGGGCATCCGTCCGACCGTTCGTGGCGTGGCCATGAACCCGGTGGATCACCCGCACGGTGGTGGTGAAGGTCGTACTGGTGAAGGTCAAGTCCCTGTGTCCCCATGGAACACATTGACGAAGGGCTACCGTACCCGTAACAACAAGCGCACGCAGACCTTCATTGTGTCGCGTCGCAAGAAGTAAGAGGTAGGCTGAAATGGCTCGTTCTCTTAAAAAGGGTCCCTTCGTGGATCACCATCTGCTGGCCAAGGTTGAAAAGGCTGTGTCCATCAAGGACAAGAAGCCCGTCAAGACCTGGTCGCGTCGCTCGACCATCCTGCCTGAGTTCATCGGTCTGACGATCGCTGTTCACAACGGCAAACAGCACGTGCCTGTGTACGTGCAAGACCAGATGGTTGGTCACAAGCTCGGCGAGTTCGCCCTGACCCGTACGTTCAAGGGTCACCCAGGCGACAAGAAAGCCAAGAAATAAGGAGCAGCAACGATGGAAACTAAAGCAATCGTTCGCGGCGTTCGCCTCTCTTGCGACAAGGGTCGCCTGGTGGCTGACCTTATCCGTGGCAAGAAAGTCGACCAAGCGCTGAACATTCTGGCATTCACCCAGAAAAAAGCAGCCGGCATCATCAAGAAGGCTCTGGAGTCGGCAATCGCCAACGCCGAGCACAATGACGGCGCCGACATTGACGAATTGAAGGTCAAGACCATTTATGTGGAGCAAGGCACCACGCTGAAGCGTTTCACCGCCCGTGCAAAGGGCCGTGGTAACCGCATCAGCAAGCCGACATGCCACATCTATGTGACCGTGGGCAACTAAGCAGAGGCTGATCATGGGACAAAAAATCCACCCAACCGGCTTCCGCCTGGCCGTCACCCGCAACTGGGCATCGCGTTGGTACGCCACCAATCGCAACTTTGCCTCGATGCTGGCTGAAGACCTGGAAGTCCGCGAATTCCTGAAGAAGAAGCTCAAGAACGCGGCTGTGTCGCGCGTCTTGATCGAGCGTCCCGCCAAGAGCGCACGCATCACCATTTTCTCGGCACGTCCGGGCGTGGTGATCGGCAAGAAGGGCGAAGACATCGAAAACCTGAAGCTCGAACTGGCCAAGCGTTTGAACTGCCCGGTCTCGGTGAACATCGAAGAAGTGCGCAAGCCCGAAGTCGATGCTCAACTGATCGCTGACTCGATCACGCAGCAGCTGGAAAAGCGCATCATGTTCCGCCGCGCCATGAAGCGTGCGATGCAGAACGCGATGCGTCTGGGCGCTCAAGGCATCAAGATCATGTCGGCTGGTCGTTTGAACGGCATCGAAATCGCACGTACCGAGTGGTACCGCGAAGGTCGCGTGCCTCTTCACACCCTGAAGGCTGACATCGACTACGGCACCTCCGAAGCCCAAACCACCTATGGCGTCATTGGCGTCAAGGTGTGGGTCTACCGTGGTGACCGCTTGGCCAATGGCGAAGCCCCTGTGCTCAAGGGCGACGACAGCCAAGACGACCGTCGCAACCGTCGTGGCCCTCGCAGCGACCGTCCTAACGACCGCCGTCCTGGCGCTGGTCGTGGTGGTCCTGGCCGTGGTGCCCCTCGCGCTGAAGGCGCGCCAGCCGATGGCAGCGACAAGCCTGCTGTCGCCGCTGACGCCAAGCGTGTTCGCAAGGCCCCCGTGGCCGAAGCGAAAGGAGAATAATCATGTTGCAACCTAACCGTCGCAAGTTCCGTAAGGAACACAAGGGCCGCAACACCGGTGTCGCCACGCGCGGCGCCGAAGTGTCCTTTGGCGATTTTGGCCTGAAGGCCACGGAACGTGGCCGCATCACCGCTCGTCAGATCGAAGCCGCACGTCGTGCGATTTCGCGTCACGTCAAGCGTGGTGGCCGCATCTTCATCCGCATCTTCCCCGACAAGCCAATCTCGCAGAAGCCTGCAGAAGTTCGTATGGGTAACGGTAAGGGTAACGTTGAGTACTACGTGGCTGAAATTCAGCCAGGCAAGGTGCTCTACGAAATCCAGGGCGTGCCTGAACAACTCGCTCGCGAAGCGTTCCAGCTGGCTGCAGCCAAGCTGCCGCTGAGCGTGACGTTCGTCGGCCGCCAGTTCGGCATCTAATCTAGGCGCTAAGGAGAAAGTTATGGCGAAAGCCTCTGAACTGCGCGCCAAAGATGTGGCCGCGCTTGAAACCGAAATCAAAGACTTGCTGAAGTCGCACTTCAACCTGCGCATGCAGCGTGCTACCCAGCAGCTCAACGACCACTCGGCACTGAAGAAGACTCGTCGCGACATCGCTCGCGTCAAGACCCTTTTGACCGAGAAGAAAGGAGCCGCCCAATGACGGAAGCTCAAACCAAAGTGACCCGCACCCTGGTCGGTAAGATCGTCTCTGACGCTCGCGCCAAGACCGTGACCGTGCTGGTTGAGCGCCGCGTCAAGCACGAGCTGTACGGCAAGATCATTGCGCGTTCGCGCAAGTACCACGCCCACGATGAGAACAATGAGTTCCACATCGGCGACGTGGTCGAGATCACCGAAAGCCGTCCGCTGTCCCGCACCAAGAATTGGGTTGTGACCCGCTTGGTCGAGAAGGCACAAGCAGCTTGATCTTCACGATCTGAAGTTGGCGATCTGATCGCCACGACGTGACCGGGGTGTTGCCCCGGTTGTGTCCCCCAAAACCGACTGCCCAGTCATACTGGCAGTCGGTTTTTTGTTTTTCGACATCCACTTATTTTGGAGAAGCGCACATGACGATCAAGGTTGGCGACAAGTTGCCCGCAGGCACGCTGTTCGAGTACATCGAAGTCGAGGGCGAGGGCTGCAGCCTCGGCCCCAACGCTTTTGATGTGAGCAAGAGCACCGCCGGCAAGACCATTGCCATCTTTGGTTTGCCTGGTGCATTCACGCCCACGTGCTCGGCCCAGCACGCGCCTGGCTACATCCAGCATGCCGCCGATTTCAAGGCCGCAGGGGTGGATGAGATTTGGTGCGTGTCGGTGAACGACGCCTTCGTGATGGGTGCTTGGGCGCGTGAGCTCAACTCGGAAGGCAAGGTGCGTTTCTTGGCCGATGGCAGCGCCGATTTCGCCAAAGCGACCGGTTTGACGTTGGATTTGACCGCCAAGGGCTTGGGCCTGCGTTCGGGCCGCTACTCCTTGCTGGCCAAGGACGGCGTGGTGACCGTGTTGAACAATGAAGAAGGTGGCGGTTACGCCGTCAGTGACGCAGCGACGCTGCTCAAGCAAGTCCAGGGCTGAAACGCACTGTAGCGTTGCTCAGCTTTTGGGCGGCGTTCCGGCTGTGTTCTGGCGGCGTTCGTGCTACATTGATAGCTATGAACTGCTTTGGTTTTGCTTATCATTTTTTTGGACTCCCGCCAC
>JAVLFO010000755.1:0-3990 GCA_046052805.1 Aquabacterium sp.
CCTGTCAAATGGTTGGCGCCGGTGACGTTTGAGAATTACAGTCGGCTGTGGATCGACAAAGGGTTCTACCGCAACTTCCTCAACACCGTCATCGTTACCGTCGGCACGGTCAGCGTTTCTCTCACCGTGGGATGTTTGGCGGGTTATGCACTATCGCGCTACCGGGGTGCTGTGGGTTTCTGGCTGCTGCTCACGGCGCTGGTTTTTCGCTCTCTGCCGCATTCCACGCTTTTGCCTTCTTTTTATGTAATGTTTGACGCCCTGGGCATTCGCAACGAGTTTTTCACTTTGATCCTAGTGCTGGTTGCGATCAATCAGCCTTTCACGATCTGGATGTTGCGTTCGTTTTTTGTCAACATTCCGCAGGAGCTCGATGAGGCCGCCTTGGTTGACGGCTGCAGCCGCTTCCAGGCTTTTCGGCGGGTCATCATCCCTGTGATGTGGCCTGGGGTGGTGACCACCGGCCTGTTCAGTTTTCTGTTGGCTTATAACGACTTTCTACTCAGCTCGTCTCTGGTCAATGCGGAACGCATGACTATGCCAGCGGCCATTGCCAATGCCATCTCGGCTGACAGCGAGGCGTTCTTGATGCAGGGCGTGGCCGGTGCGGTCAGCATCACGATTCCGCTGATTATTCTGGTGGTTCTGTTCCAGCGACAAATTGTCTCTGGGTTGACCCAAGGTGCTGTCAAGGGTTAGGAGCATGAGTACAAACGATATCCATGCGCGTAACAAAGCGGCCTTAGCACCGCTGCGCGCGGCTCAATACAATTATGAAGCTGCGACGGTGCGCGCAGCGCTAGGCGAAGTGTTCCGGCCTGACGCCGAGGTGCACCTAGCAACACCCTTTGAAGATCTGGATGGCCCAGATGGTTTGTACCAGCAGGCCTATGCGCCGCTGCATCAGGCCTTGCCCGACTTGGAGCGCCGCGATACCATTGTGATGGCTGGCTCCAGCCTGCAGGGGTATGACTGGGTTGGATGTTGCGGCTACTACACCGGAACTTTTGTGAAGCCTTGGTTAGATATCCCTCCCACGGGCCATCAAGTAGCGATGCGCTTTCATGAGTTCTATCGCATGGTTGACGGTCAGGTGGTGGAGTTGCAGGCCCTGTGGGACATCCCTGAACTGATGTTGCAAGCGGGTGCCTGGCCGATGACGCCAAGCCTAGGCCGCGAATGGCAGGTACCAGGCCCGGCAACGCAAGACGGCTTGGTGGCGGGTCCGCGTGATGTGGCCCGCGCTGAGCGCAGTTTGCAGCTGGTGCTAGCCATGCTGGACGGTTTGTCTCGTTACGCCACGGGCGGCGTCGCTGCAATGCAACTCGAGGCCTACTGGCACCCACGCATGAGCTGGTATGGTCCCTCGGGCATAGGAACAGGGCGTGGCATTGCTGGCTTTCGTCATTGGCACCAAATCCCCTTTTTGAATGGCATGCCCGACCGTCGGGGGACGGGTGGCAAAGGTGAGTTCTTTGCAGACGCCGATTATGTGGCGGTCAGCGGCTGGCCTAATATGCAAGCCACTATCAGTGGTGATGGCTGGATGGGGATTGCCCCGGCGGATCAGCAGATCACCATGCGCAGCCTAGATTTTTGGCGCTGTGAAAACGGTTTGATTCGCGAGAACTGGGTGCTGGTTGATCTGCTGCATGTGTACCGGCAGATCGGCGTCGACGTGTTGGCGCGGATGCGTGAATTTAACAAGGCGCGCTGGGGTTCCGTCACATGAGATCACGCCCCACTTTGGTGATGCTGCCGGGCACACTGTGCGATGCCCGAATATTTCAGCACCAGCGGCGTACCCTTCGGGATGTGGCGGATGTCCGTGCGCTTGATTACCGGGGACTGGACCGAACCGGAGCCTGGCTTGAACGCTTATTGGACCATTTGCCCGAGCGCTTTTCGCTGGCCGGATTTTCTCTGGGAGGCCTGTGGGCGCTGGAACTGTTGCGTAGAGCTCCAAATCGGGTGCAACGCTTAGCACTGATCTCAAGCAACGCCCGGCCCGCCAGTGCGCGCAACCGGCGCCGTAGCGCCGCTCAGTGGCGAGTTTGGCAGAGTCAGGGTCCGGCCGCTGTGGCGTTGCAGGCCAAGCTGACATACTTTCATCATGCAAATCAGATGCGTTGCCATGGCCCTCTTGTGCGCGACATGGCCTTGGGCACGTCGCGCCATGCCACGCAGGCAGAGTTCGACTGGGCTGCCAGTCGACCCGACAGTTTGGCCACTTTGCGCAGTTTTACCGGTGGGCTTTTGCTAGTCAGTGGTGCACAGGATCGGCTGTGCCCACCAGCCTGGCAAAAAGAGATGCTGCAGGCCCAACCGGCGGCCCGCTGGCTGGAACTGCCGCGCGTCGGACACCTTGTACCTTTGGAGGCACCTGTGCGTTTGAGTTCAGCGCTCAGAAGCTGGATGCTTAGGCCGTCCCACGACCCATGACCCCATCTTTCATATTCACCGTCCACTTTCCTGTTTTTATGACTATCAAGGTATCTGCATGTTGACCGAAGCACAAATCCGCGAGCGTTTCATTCCCTTCAGTGGCCTGCGCTACAGCACGGAGGCCTTCATCGACTACCGCATCCCAGGTTGCGCACCGAAAAAGAACTACGCCTTAATTGGGCCAGGCGTTTCGCAAAACCCTAACCAGCCAGTCAGCCTGCGCGAAAAGCATGGTTTCCAAGTGGGCGGCGTGGCCATGCCCCCGGGCAAGATCAACCCGCCACACATGCACTTCACTGCCGAAGTTTTTATCTGCACCAAAGGACATTGGGACCTGCACTGGGACTTCAACCCCGAGCCCCTCAAAGCCGAAATAGGCCCGGGCGATATTGCCAGCGTGCCGACCTGGATCTATCGCGGCTTTCAGAACGTGGGCGATAACGAGGGATTCATGTTTACCGCGCTGGGACAGGACGACACCGGCGGCATCCTTTGGGGCCCGCAAACCCTGCAGGCAGCCCAGGAGCAGGGCGTGCACCTGACAGAGGACTACCGGATCATTGATGAGCAGCTCGGCCAGACCTGGGACGAACAGACTATGCGCCGGCTGCAACCCATGACGCCGCAGGAGATCGCGCAGCTGCGCAGCTGGACTCCAGAGCAGATGGGATCGCGGGTGGTGCGCCACGCCGATCTGCAGTGGTCGAGCCGGGCGCTGCTCGACGCCGCGCTGCCCGGTTGCGGCGCCCTGCTGGCCCCGGTGATCGGCTTGGGCCTGAGCCAAGACCGTGACCACCAGGCGCCCATCGGTAATGCGCACGGCTTCTCGATCGAGTGGCTGAAGATCCCGGTTGGCGGACAGGTATCACTGCACCGCTTGGCCTGTCAGCAGGTGCTCACCGTGTATCAGGGATCGGTGGCCATTGAGGTATCAAATCAAGCCCCAGACCCCGGGGATATTGAAGGTAATGTTATTACCAGCCTAGCAAATGGTCACGCTGAGGGCTGGGACAGCTTTGCCATGCCACCCGAGGTCTGGCGCCGCTACCGCAACGTAGGCGAGATAGAGGCGCAAATGCTGCTGACAACTCCTGGCGATAGCCGCAAGACCATCGATTGGGTGCCGGCCGTGATTAGCGCTGCTGCCTCTGCCGGTTATGCCATCGACGCCAACGGTTACCTTGCCCTCAAACGTTTCACAGACAGGTCACAGCGATGAACTCTGCACAACAACGCATCTTCACCACCCACGTCGGCAGCCTGCCCCGGCCCGAGCACGTTGTGACCCAGCTTTTTGCCCATGACAGTGGCCTCAACTACAACGAGGCTGAGTTCGACAATGTCATGGCGACTGAGGTGGCCGATGTGGTGGAGCGACAAACCGCGTCCCGCGTCGATGTGGTCAGTGACGGCGAAATGAGCAAGATCTCTTACGCCACCTATATCCGGCATCGACTGACTGGATTTCAGCTGGGTGAAATGCCGCGCGCCACGCCCCGCGATCTGGATGACTTTCCCGATTTCAAGGAGCGCTTGGCCAAGCTT
>JAVLFO010000756.1:0-7107 GCA_046052805.1 Aquabacterium sp.
AGCCAGATGGCCTTGAGCGTGAGTCCGCGCGACTCGATCGCGGCCAGCAGCTTGGGCATGTCGCCGCCCGGGTCGATCAGGGCGGCCTCATGGGTGTCTGAACACCAGACCAGCGAGCAGTTCTGGTCAAAGGCGGTGACGGGGATGGTGAGGCGTTGAAGCATGGTGGGGGATGAGGCGGCTGGCAAAGTTTCAACAGGACTTGAAACAAAACGATGTCCTGCTGCATCGAGATTCAACCACGGTTGGTGGCCGCTGGTCGGTCTGCCGACAAACCCCTGCGCCGCGTGAAGTTGGCGGATGAGGCATCTCATTGGCAGGCGAGGTGAAGGCCGATTCCCTAGCATCACAGGAACTTGACCCACTTCCGTTGCGCACCATGAGCCTGCCGATGACCCTGCCCACAGCCCAAAGAGCCTCCATGGGGACATGGCTGATACGCGCCGTTGCCGTTGCAATGACGATCGCCATGATGCTCTACGGTGTCATCGCCATCGACGCGGGCATCGTCAACTACCGGGGCGCGGGCAATGCGCACACGGTTGAAAAGCGCCTGGAGATGCAACACAGGGCGGAGACTGGCCGTCCGATTGGCAGCGACGAGGACGTCACTGAACACGTGGGCCTCGGTGTGACGCTGCTCAGCAAGGTCACCTCACCCATCTATGCCTTCGGTGAGCGCGGCCTGAGCGAGGCGGCGCTCTACTACGCCACCATGCCGAAGGCCAATGGCATCGTGCTGTCTGTCCACAACATCCTGGGCGGCACCTGCATGCTGTTTGGCGCCCTGCAGTTCTGGCCCGCATTCCGTCGACGCTTCCCCCGGTGGCATCGGGCTTTCGGTGCGGTCTATCTGCTCGCGGCCCAGTCGGCCATGATCGCGGCGATGGTCTACCTGGTGCGAACGCCTGTGGCCAGCATTTACGACCAGCTCACGTTCTACATCGGCTTGTGGGGCTTGGCCATTGGCGTGACCGTGAGCCTGTGGATGGCCGTGTACTCGATGCTTCGCAAACAGATCGCGCAGCACCAGGCCTGGATGTGCCTCAACTACGGCATGCTGCTGACCGCACCCATTCAACGCTTTGGTTGGGTGGCGTTTGGCATGGCTTCTCCTGACCTGCGTCAGCTCGAAGGCAACTATGGCATCACAGCCATGCTCGTGCCCTTGTGCGCCATGTTTGGCTACGGCCTGTTCACGATCAACCGCTGGGTGCAGGCAGAGCGATCGCCGTCGGCTCGAAGCAAAGTCAGTCAGGCCTTCGCCACCCATGCCCGACTCGGGCGTGCCATGGTCATTCCCGGCGTGGTGATGATGCTTGCCGCTGGCTTGACGACCGTGCAGCACATGTTGATCACGCCTGGGCTGGGCCATGCCGTCCAAGAGGCCACACGGCTGATCCCTGCGGGTGTGATTCAGATGGAAGACGCCGTGGTCGCCGGCCACGCAGCGAGCCGCTGGGCCTTCGCAGTGGCCACCTTGCTCGGCTTGCTGGCTGGCGCACGGATGGTTTGGCGTGCATTTTTCACCCGACAGGCAGCGGCCCAGTTCATGGGGCTTGGCAGTTGGGTTCTGGTTGGCAGTGGCCTGGTGGTGGGTACGCTGCTGCTGCAGTGGGGCATGGAGATGGGCATGCCCAGTTTCGCCACCATTTCTGGCGGCGTCTCACCGGCCTTTGGCGGCGCCATGGCGTTGACCTTCTCAGCCTTGCTGGCCCTGGCGCTTGCCTTGGGGCGTGCCGAATGGGTCAAGGAGTGGAGCCTGTTCGTGATCGCCTGTTTGATCGCCACGCCCAGCTTTTACTGGTATCTGGCTGGCTTTGGATCGCTCGACATAGACCCGCAGTTTGTGCAAACCGGTCACGTGTTCCGCATGTCTCAATACGGCCAGTGGATGGCACTGATTGGCGCTTTTGTGTATGCCGCCTACAGTGAAGCAACCCACAGCAAGTTAGCCCGATAACGGAGCCGCATTCACATGGCCACTTCAGCTTCAACCATCAAAAGTTTGACCTTCCCCATCCAGTACCTTGAGGTGGGGGAGTCGCTGACACGTGAGTTGAACCAGGACGTTGACGCGTTTTTCAAGCATTGCGGCATTGACATGCCTCGGCCCTTCATGCCTTGGCAGACCATGAACGGCCGGCAGATGCAGTTGGCGCTTGCGCATTTCCTCAAGACATGCCAGCCAGGCACGGTGCCACTGGTGACCTTCATGGCGCACTTTCCATTGACCGCCCACGGACCGATCGGTCTTCTGGCCATCACCTCTGCCAATTTGGGTGAGGCCGTGCAGGGTGCTTTGCGGTACGCCCCATTGGTGATGCCCGCGTATGTGATGCGTCGACAAGATCTGGGGGACGAAATGCACCTGATCGTAGAGCCGCTGTATGACTTTGGCGAGGTCAGCGACCTGTTCACCGAAACGGTGGTGGCCGCCCCGCTGAAGATCATGCCCTTCCTGGCCAAGCCTGTTTCTGACGTGGTGGTTCACCTGATGCATGCCCCCATCGGGGATGCCGCCGCGTACGAGGCTGGGTTCGGTTTGAAGTTTGTCTTCAACGCGCAGCAGAACAAGCTGGTCATACCCAAGCGAGCGTTGGACATTCCCTTGATTGCGCCCAGCCGTGCCTCGCACATGCTGATGAAGGCCACGCTGGAGCAACAGAGCCAGGCGCGCATCGACGCCAAGCCCACCACGCAAGCGGTCAAGCGCAGCCTCCAAGCGGCGATTCGGCAAAACCAAATCCTGGATGTCGATGCGCTCACTGCAGCCCTCTCGGTATCGCCTCGGACGCTGAGCCGCAGACTCAATGACGAGGGCACCAGCGTTCCTCAGTTGCGTGCCGAGGTCGGCGTCGAATATGCCGAGATCCTGCTTCTGGAGACCGACAAATCCATCGCGCAGATCGCGCAAGCGACAGGGTTCTCCAATGCGGCCGCATTCACCCGTGCGTTCAAACGCGTGACCGGTCAAACGCCGTCACAGCGGCGCTCAGGCCCGATCCCAGCCACCATCTTGCGAAAAAACGACCATGGGCATTAAGCCAGCCACGCGCCACATCCTGTACGTCCTCATTGCCTTCGCAGCGCTGGTGTGCGCGGGGGCACAGCTCAAGCCCTATCTGGCGTTGGGGCTGGTGGGGGGCAATGTGCAGTTCTGGCAGGACACCCTGTCCACGGCATCGAGCCGGTTCATCACCATCGACATCATGTTTGTGTTCCTGGTCGTGTGGTGGTGGATGCTGACCGAAGCCCGCCGTTTGAAGATGCGTGGCGTGGGGTGGTACTTCCTGGCTTCGCTGCTCGTGGCGTTCAGCACCGCTTTGCCTGTGTTCATGCTGCACCGGGAATGGGCCCAGCAGCGCATGGGCGCCGATGCAGCCTCAGGTGAAACCGGCGCGCTGGGCATCTTGAGTTTGGTGCTGGTTGCTGCGGTCACGCTGACCTACGCCGGGTTCGCTTTCATGCATGCCGCCCCGCTGACGCGCTGAACGCTGGTTGCCCGTTTTCTGGTGCTCGCTTTGGAGCGGGCTCAGGCCGGATCACACCACGCTCACTTTGCGAACCAGCCGCTCCAGCAGCGCGGGCGACAGCCTGCCCAGGTACACAGCCAAGCGCTCTTTGCCGGCGATCACGATGCGGCCCTGGCCACGGGCCAGCCCGTCTACCGCCTTGCGCGCAAAGACCTCCGCGCTCATGGCTTTGTCTTGCTGCGCATCGACCTTGCCATGAGGTGTGCCATCCGAGGTCAAGGCCGACAGGCTCACATTCGTGCGCACAAAGCCCGGACAGAGCACCGACACCTTCAAGCCCGCTGTGTGCACCTCAGCGCGCAAGGCATCGTGAAACCCAATGATGGCGTGTTTGGCCGATGCATAGGCCGACCGATAGGGTGTGGCCACCAGGCCGACCACCGATGACACCGCGACCAGATGCCCGGAGCCTCGGGCCAGCATGTGCGGCAGCACCGTTTTGGCCAGCGCAACCGGCCCGAAGAAGTCCAGCTCCATGATCTGCCTGTCCACTTCGATTGGGGTGTCCTTCACCAAGGATCGCTGGCTCACCCCCGCATTGTTGATGAGCATGTCGATGTGGCCAAAGGTCGACAACACCAGCTCGGTTTGCGTGCGAAATTGGCCGGGGGCCGTCATGTCCATGGGCAGAACCAGGTGCTGGTCAGGCTGGTCGCAGCGCAGCCTGACGGCCTCCAGCACATCGGCTCGCCGCGCCGACAAAACGAGCCGCGCGCCATGTCGCGCCAGCTCATGCGCCATGGCCTCGCCGATGCCAGAAGAAGCGCCGGTGATCCAAATCACTTTGTTTTCAAAATCGTTCATGCAAGAGCTTTCAGACGCCAATGGTCAAGTGGCTTGAGCGCGCTGGCGCAGCGTGCGCACCAGCAGTGAGTCGGGTGGGAGTTGCACCGTGTGGATGGGTTTGTCCACGAGCTTGCGAGCAGCCGCACGCGTCATGCCCAGTCCGAGCAGGATGTGGAACGTGATCTCTCGGGGGTAGGCGTCCGTCAGGTCCGTGCGCATGCTGAGCGACAACAAGGCCGCACTCGTGGTGCCCACCACCAGGTCCAGTCCCAGCATGGGGTCGGTCAACTGGAAGCGGCCAGCCTCTGATGCCTCCAGCAGGTCGCGCAGCAGGTAGCCCAAGGCGGGCAAGTGGTCCATGCTGCGGGTCACCCCCACGCGCGAGATCAAGCGCCCCGCGTTAGGAAAGTGCCGTGCCGTTTGCAACACCATGCGCACGCCACAGGCCAGGCGTTCTGCGGGGTCGGTGCGATCGGCAATGGCCGCATCCACCAAGGACAGCAGCTCGTTGCCCACCATCTCGAGCACGGCCGTCATGACCTCATCGGTGGTGCGGAAGTAGTTGTAGAAGGTGCCCCGCGAGACCTGCGCCTGTGCGATCAGGTCTTCGATGACGGTCGCATCCACGCCCTTCAACGAAAAGACCTCCATGGCGGCCTCGATGAGGCGTGTGCGCATTCGCTCGCGTTTTTCTGCCGCAACGCGGGTGCGGAAATCAGGTGTGCTCATGCCGGCAGGTTAGCTGATGCGACTCAGTAGAAACGACAAGTTTGTCAAAATGACGAATGTGTCATTATCAATCCAACGATTGACGATCAGCAAGCCCATCTGCTCAGCACAAACACCTATGCGTGACAACCCGGTCTTGAGGGCCCCGCCCGAATACCCAGAAAGCGCCTTGCCTGCACATGTGCACAGGCTCGCGCGGCCTGCGGCCCAGCAAAAGGCCACGCAATTGGCCTTGCTGCGCTTTGACAAGACCGACCTGGACAAAGCACAGCGCTTTTGGACCGACTTCGGGCTGCTCACGGTGTCACGAACGGCAGACCTGTTGGTGATGCGCGGCGCAGGCTCGGCGCCAGCAACCCTGATCGCGCGCAAAGCCAAGGTGTCGCGGTATGTGGGCGCGGCCTTCGTGGTGCCTTCAGACACCGACTTTGCTCGCTTGCAACGCGACAGCGGTGCTCAGCCCTTGGCCGCCAACGCCGTGCCGGGTGGCGCGCGTGGCGTGAGCTTGCTCGACCCCGATGGCAACGAAGTCTGGCTGATCACCGATTGGGGCTCGGTGGACCCCTTGCCTCTGCGAGCGCCCAAGCACCACGGCATGAATGCCTTGGGGCAATTGGCCCGCGTCAACGCCACGGTGCGCACCCACATTGAACCGGCCACCGTGGGGCGCTTGGGGCACGTGGTGTTGCAGACCACTGACTTCCACACCATGGCCGATTGGTACATGCGCCACCTGGGCTTGATCCCCTCCGATGTGCAGTACCTCGACGACGGCGCCCCCTTTCTCACCTTCTTCCGTTTGGACTTGGGCGACACCCCGGCCGACCACCACAGCGTGGTCATCGCGGGCGGCTTGGAGGCCTGCTACGAACACAGTGCCTGGGAGGTGACCGACCTGGACGCCTTGGGTCAAGGCCAGCAGGTGCTGCGTGTCAACGGGCACGAGCACATGTGGGGCATTGGCCGGCACTTGCTTGGCAGCCAGTTGTTTGACTACTGGCGTGATGCCGACGGATACGCCTTCGAGCACTACACCGATGGCGACCTCTTCACGTCTGAGCGCGAAGCGCACTACGGCCCGTTCACCACCAGCGCACTGTGGGCCTGGGGGCATGACGTCCCGGCCAGCATGTTCCCGGCCAAGACGCCCGCCATGTTGTGGCGCGCGCTCAAGCTGCTGCGATCGGGCCGCGTGACGCTCAAGCGCCTGTTGATGATGGGCAAGGTGATCGACGCACCCACTCGCCCATGGCGGTGACGCCCAACGCCTTCGCCTCTTCGCCCCAAGCACATCCAACCCAACGAGTCCAACATGGCCACTCCACTTGTCCGCTACACATCACCCACTCAGCCAGCGCAGGCCCAATGGGGCGTGCTGTTTGACAGGCGCATCGCGCCCTTGCCTGATGCCTACGCCACCACGGCCGACCTCATCCGACATGGCCAAGCCCAAGCGCGCGCCATGACCGTGGCGCAAGCAGTGGTACCCATCGATGAGGTCACGATCCTGTCGCCCATCACAACGAACCAGCAGTTCCTCTGCCAAGGCATCAACTACGGCAGCCATGTGCGCGAGTCCGGCATGGACCCGGCCAACATCCCCTTCAACACCTTCTTCACCAAAGCATCGTCGTCGTTGACCGGGCCGTATGACGACGTCGTTCGCCCCGCCCACGTCAAGCTGTTGGACTACGAGATCGAGCTGGGCTTGGTGCTGGGCCGTGACCTGACGGCAGGCGTTCAAGTCAAGCCCGACCGACTGCACGAGGTGCTGGCAGGCATCACCATCGTCAACGATGTTTCCGCGCGTGATGTGCAGTTGCCTCAAGGGCAGTTCTACAAGGGCAAGAGCTACCGAACGTTTGGGCCTGCAGGCCCCGTGCTCTTGCTGCTGGAGCCCGCCGAGTGGCTGCGTTGGCCCGAGCTGCACATGCAGTTGAGCGTCAATGGTCAGGTTCGCCAAGACGCCTATTGCCGCGACATGCTGCACCCGCCGCACGCCACCGTGAGCGAGTTCTCTGCCTTGCAAGACCTGAACGCGGGCGACTTGATTGCC
>JAVLFO010000757.1:0-2205 GCA_046052805.1 Aquabacterium sp.
AAGCGCTGCGTTCGCACGACCGCTTGGGCGGCCACATCGTCACGGGGCATGTAGACGGCGTGGGCGAGGGCACGGTGTTCCAGCCGGTGGGCGAGTCGTGGTTGCTGCGCATCCGTGCTCCGCAGACGCTGGCGCGCTTTCTGGCCTACAAGGGCTCTATCACGGTCAATGGCGTGAGCCTGACCGTCAACAGCGTGGACGACGCCGTGGACGGCAGCACGCAGTTCAGCATCAACCTGATCCCGCACACCATCGAGAACACGGCGCTGGGCGAGATCAAGGTGGGCGGCCAGGTCAACTTGGAAGTGGACCTGATCGCGCGCTACGTCGAGCGCATGCTGGGTGCGGGTGTCAGCGTGGCCCGTTGACGAGCACAGCCCGGCGCCACAGCCAGCACTCGATCACCACGATGGCCGTGCTGGAAGCGGCCAGCAAAGGCATGGCCACGCACAGCGCGATGGCCAGCGCGCCGCCACCCCAGCCTGCGCTGCGCCACGCACCGGGCAGCAAGGGCGGCATGCCCGCCACGCCTTTGCGACGGCGCTGCGCGTACATCACCCAGCCTGAGACGATCGACCCCACGACGCCCAGGCCAAACACCAGCAGCAAGGCCTGGTTCCAAGCGCCCAGCTCGCCTCGGTGAAACGGGATGCCCACGGCCGTGGCTTTGCCAAAAGCGGTTTGCTGCGCCCAGCCACTGAAGTAGAGCGGCTCGCCGCTGTAGGCGTCGAGCAGCAGGTCAAAGCGCTTGCTTGGCTCACCACTGCGGTCCAGGTGGTTGGCGCGCCACACGCCTGTTGGGCCTTGCGGCGACATGATCTGCATGGGCACGTCTGGGGCCGCACGGCGCACGGCTTGCAGCGCAGCCTCCCACGACAAGCGTTGACCTTGCGCCGGCACATCGGAGTGCACATGGGCCGGGATGCGCGGCGGCGTTTGGCCCGTGGCATCGCGCGCCCACCGTACCTGATCGCCCGCGTACTGGCTCCAGGTCAAGCCCGTGCTCAAGATGACGAAGCTGAGCAGGCTCAAGGCCACGCCACCCAACGCGTGCCATTGCTTCCAGGCGATTCGGCCTCGCGCTGCGGCCTGGGGCAGGGCGCGCTGCCCTGCACGCGGCCACCACAGCCAGACACCGCTGAGCAGCATCACCATCATCCAGCTGGCGGCCAGCTCGATCATCCAGCGCCACCCTTTGCCTTGCAGCCAGTTGGAATGCAGCTTGCGCGACCATTGACTGAAGCGTTGGCCCTGCGGCATTTGCCCCAGCACCTCGCCCGTGTGCGGATTCAGGTAGACCACGCGGGCGTTGCCCGGCACGCCAAAGCTGGGCGGCAAGAACCTGTGTGAGGCCGGGTGCTCGGCCGCAGCTGGCTTGGCCGCGGCCGCAGGCGGCACAAAGGCCACCTTGGCGCTGTCGCTGGGGCGCGCCGGCGGCATCACCGATTGCAGGAGCCAGCCAGGTGGTGCGGCCTGCGTGGCGGCGTTCACCAGCGCGTCCAAAGGCAGGGGCTGGCCCTGCGCCACCACCGTGTCAAGGTGCCCATACAACTGCGCCTCGATCTGCGGTGTCAGCGCGTACAGCATGCCCGTCAGGGCTGCGGCCAATGCAAACGGCGATGAGATCAAGGCGGCCCAGAAGTGGATGCGCCACAGCAGGCTGCGGCGTTGCGCGGTTTTGTCCATGTTCATGCCCTCACAAGTCAAAGCGCAACTCGGCCATCAAGGTGCGGTGCGGGTACTGGTGGAAGTTCCAGTAATGGCAGTTGTTGAGGTTGTCGATGCCTACCGCAGCCGACCATTGTTTGTTGACCTTGTAGAGCGCCCGCACATCGACCGTGAAGTACTTGCTGGCCGCCGTGTAGGCCTGGCCATTGATATCGGCGTTGTTGAGGCTGCTGAACTGCTTGCCGCTGTAGCGCGCGCCCAGCGAGGTGCTGAGCTGGTCATTCCAGTGGTAGTTGATCAAGGCGGTGGCGCGCCACATTGGCACGCGCGGCTGGCGCTTGCCAATGGTGTCGCCCGGGGTGCTCACGTAGCCGCTGTTTTCTTTGATGCGTGAGTCGGCGTAGGTCACACTGCCCGAGAAGTCCAGGCCCGATGTGATCACGTTGTCACCCACGTAGTACAGCTCCAGGCCTTGGGTGGCCACGCGCTTGATGTTGCTCACGCGGGTGACGTTGCCCAGCGTGGCGTCCAGCGTGG